>CBDVDL010000190.1:0-4437 GCA_965372735.1 uncultured Alphaproteobacteria bacterium
TATCGCTTTTCACATTTTCCGCGTGCTTGTTCTCTTTGGAAAATAAGCATTCGCTATTATTTCGTTATCTCGCATTCTCCTGACCAGAATGGTCGCGCGATGTAGCGCTTTCTTCCATGACCTTCGCCATCGCTTCCAGCGCTGACAAGTAAAGCCCATTGGAATAATTCTCCAGCATTTCCGACGCAGCCGCTCTATCGACAGAATAAAGTTGTAGAACCGCTTGTTCCAATGGCTGCTGCAGAGTATGAGCTCTCCGCTCAATTGGCTTCACTTCTTCTTTTACAGCAGCGATTTTATTGCCATAGTCAGGTTCCACCTTGTTGTGAAAGTTGGAAAATGTCCAGAAAGCTTGAAACGCATCCGCGTGGAAAGGCGCTTCAACCTTTTCCTGATAGAATTCATCCGAAGGTTCTGCGCTATCCGTCGCATATCCCATCGGGAAATTGGAGATGCCAAAGTGAAAAGGAATGTAACAGGAACCACAGGGCGCTGAAAGACATACCCAATAGACAATCCCGATATCCAAAGGCATACCCCTGCGAAGCTGCGCAACAAAACTGGTTTGGGTTGTGTTATTGCAAATAGTGTTCAGACTTGTTTCATGTGGGTTTCCTTCTTGTGACTCCTGATAGAGCTTCGTTCCTTCATAATGATCCCGCAGAATCGTCTGAACTGCAGCGACATCCAACTTGCCCTTGGGAACAACCGAAAACGGAAGCTCCGTACCAAGCGGAACCGCATCCGCGGCGATGTGGTGCAAACCGCTCCACTGCCGACAGAAATTGGATGAATCTAAAGCAGCTTGAGGATCAGCAAACGCCGCCGCGAAATCGAATGGCTGTTTCTCATCGGGATCATACCAGCCCCTCGAAACCGCATAGTCGATGATGCCGTCCGACGCGAGAAAATTCTTTTCATCACTCAGATTGACGTCATGTACGGTATAGGTATTCGCGACGATAGCGACTTCATCATCGGGGACGCGTTGAGCCAGCCAGTGCTTACCGTGGACAACGCAGACAAGCCATCCTTCATCCGGGTCGCTGATGACATATGTTCGTCCCGATGAATCGTAACCGAAGCGTTCCACAAGCTCGCCCGCTAATTGAACTCCCTCCCGTGCCGACTTAGCGCGCTGAGCCACCAGACGCCGCAGCATTAAACTGATGCCGCCATCGGTGAATTCGGGATAATCTTCCCGCGAAGGACAGGCATTGGAGGCAATACAGACGCCCCATTCGTTGATGTAGCTGTCGGAAAAAAGCATCCCCGGCATCTCTGACCAGATATACGCCCACGTTTCCTCAATCTGAGCTACTTCGCCGCCATTCAACAGTTCCACCTTTTCACCCGGCGAATACTTCATGCGGGGAATTTTGTGTTGATTAACAATCTGCGGCGGTCCGTCATCCTCGTTGTGAGCCATGATAACATAGCCATCGACTGAAACGTCCTTGCCCACGACGATGCTGAAACAACCTTCACCCTGCGCCGCCGCTGCGAACAGGAAAAATAAGCCAAGTGCAACGACAATAGATAACGTTTTTGGATAACTCTTCTTTGACATCATATCATGCTCGCTTCTTGATTGATTTCCGCCCACAAATGAAGAACAGCAAACCGGCTATCAAAGGTGGGAAAGCCATCGTTAAGTAGATAAAAAAGACCGTAACGAGAGGAACACTCATCACCAAGGGATAAACCACGAAAACAGCGTGTCCTATCAGGAGAAACAGAACTCCGCCAATTCTCTCCCAGCGCCACGCGATAAAAACCGGAATGACGAAGAACAGCAGGTAAATCGCCATCGGAACCAAACCACCTGTTTTGAAGGGTTCGCTTAATAAGCTCGCAACAAGAAAGAATCCCCAGAACCCTACCCAACACAATATCAAGACTCGCGCACTGACGCGAATCCACTTTATTTTTCGACTGTCACGACTGCTAATGTCTGTCATGATTATCTTTTCTTTCCGGCCGTTTCAAGGGGCGCATTCTTACTGGAATGCGCCCCTCGTTTTGGACAGTGGGGGGGAGATAGGGGGTCTCTGAACATTTTGAGATGGGTTCATGCTATCCATTTTCTTCGAAATTCAATTTACAAAAGCAATATTCAAAAATCAATGTAGAAAACTCGCGCTACATCGTCATAAAAAAAGGTCTGTAAGCGAGATGTTTACAGACCCTTTTTGCTATAAGCATTATGGTATTACTATGTTTCGGTATTCTCTAAGAATCCCTGCACGCCTACCGGATTTACTCAGAATCATCCTCGATAGCAGGAATGCGTACCATCGTTATTTCTCCTTCTCTGTTGCGTCTAACACCTGTCGGACCGCCTTGCCAAGTTCGCTCAGAACAATAGGCTTATTAAGATAAAGGCTGATTCCCATTTGCCGGGCTTTCTCCGGTGTGACCGTTTCACTGAAGCCGGTAGTAAGAATGATTGGGATATCCGGCCGGATGTGCATTATTTCCTCGGCAAGCTCCGCTCCTGTCATGTTTGGCATCGTTTGATCCGTGAGCACGAGGTCGAACTTGTCCGGGGTCGCGCAGAACGCTTCCAAAGCGTCGACGCTGCTCGTCTGTACCGTCACATGGTATCCCAGGTGCTCCAACATCCGCTGTCCAAGTTGAGCGAGTTGCACTTCATCATCAACAAAAAGGATACTCTCCTCACCTCTGGTAACAGGCTCATCTGGTGGAATTTCCGCCACGGTTTCGATTTCCAGTGCCGGAAAATAGACGTTGAAGGTGGACCCTTTTCCCGGCTCGCTGTAAACAGTGATGGCACCTCCATGGCTCTTCACAATACCGTGAACAGTCGCCAGACCCATGCCCGTCCCCTCGCCGGCGCTCTTCGTCGTGAAAAAGGGGTCAAAGATCCGCGCCAGCGTTGCTTTATCCATGCCACATCCAGTGTCGCTGACGAAGAGGCGGATATACTTTCCGGGGGATAACTGTAGATATGCCTTTGCATAATCGACATCAACTTCAACGTTCTCGAGACTCACGTCCAGGATACCGCCCTTCTCGCGCATCGCGTGATACGCATTCGTGCAGAGGTTCATCATCACCTGATGTATTTGAGTTGGGTCCGCCAAGATAACTCCGCAGCTCGTATCGATATTCTGTCGGATTTCGATCGTGGTTGGCAATGATGCTCGAAGCAGTTTGAGCGCCTCCTTGACGATGGGGTGAATCTTCACAGGCTGAAGTTCGTGCTCAGTCTGACGACTGAAAGTAAGAATTTGCTTCACCAAGTCTTTGGCGCGTTCCCCCGCCTCGAAGACCGCCTTAAGGCTGACTCGAGCAGGGCTATCTTCAGGAATGTCATACTTCGCCATGTCGCTGTACCCAAGCATCGCCATGAGAATATTATTAAAGTCGTGGGCAATTCCACCTGCCAGTGTGCCCATCGCTTCCATCTTCTGCGTCTGGCGAAGCTGGATTTCCATTTTCTTTCTTTCCGTAATGTCGCGCAGGATACCCTGAGTGGCCATTCCTCCTCGATATGGAATGCGGGTCACCGATGCTTCCAAGTCGATTTCTTTGCCGTCCTTTCTCAATCCGGTAAATTCGTATCGAGAAAACGGCTCTCCACCCTGTTCCTGCATTCGACGGCGCTCCTCGATAAGCGAGCGACTGCGTGGGGCGATCAACTGCATGAAATCGAAATCAGGTGCTCTGGCTTCTTCCGGTGTGACATCGAAAATTTCGGAAAACCGGCGATTGATAATTTCGAATTTCCCTCCGACAAGCAGGTAAATGCCATCATTCGAGTTCTCTATCAAAGAGCGATATTGGGCTTCAGATTCCCGCAATGCCTCTTCCGCCCGTTTCCGCTCTATGGCAATAGCAATCTGGCCTGAAGCAAATTGTAGAACCTCCAAATCTTTTTCAGAATAAGCAGAAGCATCTGTATAACTTTGAACAGCTACAACACCGATAACTTCCTTTTCAATTATCAAAGGAACCCCAAGCCAAACCTTCGAGGGCGTGCCAATGGTTTCCACTTCTCCAGCTTGCACCAATTTTACAGTAACTTCCTCAGTAGCAAGGAGTGGCTTGCCTTTCTTGATGACGTAGGACGTGAGCGTTTTCCCTGCTGGGAACGAAGTAAATTCGTCTTTGTCATCCGACATATGGGGAAGCGAAATCGTGTCGCTTTCTTTGTCATATAGCGCAATGTAGAAATTCGTAGTATCCACAATGGTGCCGAGCTCTTTTTGAATTTCGTTGAATAATTCTTTAAGGTCTTTGGTTGTACTTGCTGCCGCCGCGATGTTATGTAATACTAATTGATTTTGCTCCGCCTGCTTGCGCTCGGTGATGTCACTATAAATCGCCATTTGTGCAATAGCATTTCCTTCGTCATCCACCACTCTTGACGAAGTGAGCACCATTGGAAAGAGTTCGCCATCCTTTTTCCTG
>CBDVDL010000191.1:0-4403 GCA_965372735.1 uncultured Alphaproteobacteria bacterium
CCTTCGAGTTTTTTCACAAGGCGACCATGAAGTGCAAAAATATACACGCTTGCCTCCGAAGTCAATCCGGCAAACATCACGCAATTCGTTCCATTTGCGCCCACGCCTTTATAAGGATTGGGATAAACATAAATGCCGTCAAGGTTCGTGGCGACGGCTTCAATATACGCGATGCCATTCGCTGAATCCAGAGCAACGCCTTCCGCGCTGATTACGTCAGTCACATGCAGACTCACACTGCGACCAATCGCTCCCACCGGCCAACGCTCGTCCAGTCCAAGCTGCAGCCGGCTCAAATCCGCTTCCAGCGATTGAATCGAAATGACTCTGCCCATCGGAGACATTCGGTAATTCGACGTGTCCAAAACAGAATTGCTCATAGGCTCGGAAAAGTTGAGCGTTAGAGATGTCGGACTTAAAATCTCCAGCGATGTGATATAAGGCCCTATGGGAGATTCATCCTCTACTGTGAATTCCACCCAACCGCTATCAACAGGCAACGGAGAATTCTGCGCATCGCGAAGAGCGCGAAGCTCCATCCGGTACAACCGCGGGGAAAAACCATCCTCGAATTCCACGAATGCAACGCGCTCGCCTTCCGCGGTCGTAATCACACGCGGCATACGACCGTCATCGAGAATATAAGAATGTTGTTGACGAATCGACGTCCCCATCGCTTCGGAAAAGTTCACACGAACAAAATGCGGCGCAACAAAACTTGCTTGATGCTCAACCGTCGGCGCTTGATTGGCGATAACCGTTACAAACGACGAGAACGCGCTCTCCTGCTCTGGGTAATCATGGTCAATCGTTGTCACCGCATAGACGTATTCGACATCTTCAGGCAAACTCGGAATGAAAACCATCGTATCCGTTGTTTGGAGGAAAACACTAAGCTCTGAGCTCGTCTCCCCCTGCCATACTCGATATGAATCCGCGCCAGCAACTGACCGCCATGTGAGTGAAATCTCATTGGGGCCCAGCGGCTGACCTTCCACTCCTACAGGCGGAAGAGGCCGCGTTCCCGCTCCACCAGCAGCTTCCGCTCGCCGCCACACATTGCCGTCGCCAAAGAAAAACTCATCCAAGCCGTTGTCATTCCAGTCACAGATTAGTATCGCGTTGTTCTCACACGGAGAAAAATATCCGGCGGGAACATAGCGACCGGAAAACGGGTCATAGTCGATAATATAAAGATCAGGAAACGCCGCTATCAAAAATTCATCGCGCCCGTCTCCGTCAATATCTCCCGCCGCCACCGCTGCGTCATGATCACGCGGAGACTCCGCGCCAAGCACGAGAATCGTATCGACCGGTACAAACGAGTCATTCGCCGCCCGGTGAAAAATGAAATATTCCCAGTGACGCGCTCGCACCTGACTCTCCGTTCCGCCTTCACCGTCGAAACGACATCCCGCGATGAATTCAATCTCGCCATCTCCGTCGGCGTCTCCCGCCGCCATCCAATTTGTCGCATCTTCATAGGGAAGTCGAATATGCCACGGAGCCGTAATTTGTCCGTCCGACTGATATTCGCAAAAGATGACGTCGCCATCATAGTCGCCGTACAAGAAATCGGTTAGTCCATCGCTGTCTAAGTCGCCGATAAGAACATACGGCGGCCCCAGTTGGTTGTATCCTTCAGAAGGATTGGGAAAGGTATCCAGAAGAACCGCTTCCGGTCCCGGCTCCATTCGGTAAAGCGCATAACGCTCTTCTCCATCGAAACTGCGCCACGCTAAAAGTTCCGTCTGGCCGTCGAGCGTATCGATATCGAGCAGGTCATAGGCATAGTAACCGGTTGTGTCTCGCCACTGAAGCGAATCCGGAAAATGACCGGCGGCCTCTTGTTCGAAAATGTATGTAATATTATAAGCACGACCTAAAAATTCAAGAAGTCCGTCACTGTCATAATCGCCGATGCCTTGCGGAATCATCAGGCCGTAGGAATTTCCCACGTCACTAAAATCAGAACCTGTCCATTCGAAAATGCGCAGGTCATCATAAGCGCCGTTGTCGAATTGATTCATGAAAACTTCCGGACGACCGTCATTATCGAAATCCGTGGGTGTCGCGAGCAAATGTCCTTGGAGAAGACTGGTGGCTTCATCCGTCCAGAAATTAGAAGCAAAAGGCGGGTCGGAGACGAAAAAAGTTTTCTCGTCACTCCAGACAATTTGCCCGGCGCGATTCGTGCAAAGCGCTCGATAATTCCAGACTCCGGGGAAATCAATCTGCGAAAGAAAAACGGTGTGAGAATTCGATACGTATCCAAAATCTTTGCGCACCGAATCTCCCGATGCGTTCGTCAGGATGAGCGTCGCTGAGGTAATATCATCCGTTTTGATTTGAACAAGCTCTCCGAAATGAGCGGCATCGAGCATTTTCTGAACATTCATCTCCAGAATATTCGGCGGGGAGTGATCTACAAAAAGATGAATGTGATCAACGGACATCGTTCCATCCACCGCTTCGACTTCAAGGCGCACTGCAATCACGACATCCTCATCAGGCACCGCCACCTCACCGAGCACACGTTCAATTACTCGTTCATCGCTTTCGGAAACCGTTTCCCACTCGAGTGGATTCTCGCCCACTCCCCATAGCAGTTTCCAGATATTCAACGCAGGCCCGGCAGCCGTTCCGATTACTTCAAAAGGAGCGGAGAAACCTTCGTCGGATTGAGGGGATATAATCCGCGCAACAACACCGGAAGTAAAGTTAGCATTTTCCACAGCGCGGCGCGCATTGATGCGTCCGTGTGTCGTCGAACTATCCCAGCCTGCGGGATACAAATCATCCGCGGTTTGACGAAGCAGATTCAACACCTGTTCCGGAGTCAACATCGGATTGGCGCTTAAAAGAAGTCCCACCAGACCCGCTACCAACGGCGCGGTGTAGCTTGTGCCTTGATTCAAGCCGTTCCATGTGCCGACGGTTCCGCCGAGTTCCGTCGAAAGCAAATCCGTGCCCGGAGCAAACACATCTACCCAAGGGCCGAAATTAGAAAAAGACGCGCGCTGGTCATTTTGATTGCTCGCGCCGACGCAAATAACTTCGCTGTATCCTGAAGGATAATGAATCGTGCTGGAATGACTGTTCCCCGCGGAAGCGACAAGCACCATTCCCGCATCATGCACGAGGCGCACGGTTTCGCTCAGCAGCGGCGAAGCGGCCACGTCACCGAAACTCATGTTCACCACGCCCGCGCCGTTATTCATCGCGTAGAGAAGCGCCGCCGCGACATCGTCTTCTTCGAGCCATCCTTGTGAATTCCCCGCGCGAAGACACATGATGCGACAGCGAAAACCGATAGAAGCTATACCGACTTCGTTATCCGTCGTTGCGCTCGCGACACCGGCAACAAACGTCCCGTGCCCCATTTCATCCATAGGGTCAGCGTCCCGCACGAGATCATCGCCCCCGGTTGGAAAGGACGGCGCATCCACGAAATCCCATCCAATCGTGTCGTCGATGAAACCGTTATTATCATCGTCAATTCCGTTGCCGGAAATCTCCGCTGTATTGCGCCAGAGATTCGACATTAAATCCGGATGCGTATAATCAATCCCGGTGTCGATAATGCCGATAATAACCGACGTGTCACCCCGCGTGATATCCCAAGCCGCTTGCGCTTCGATAACCGGCAGATACCATTGCGACGCAAATCCGCTGTCATTCGGAGTGTAGCTCGTCCTATAAATATGATTGAAACTTACCCACTCGATTCCCGCTTGTCCTTCGAGCCGCCGCATTTCCGCTTCAATATCGACGTCGTCCGGAAAACGCAGAAGCAACGCTCGATTCAGTTCCGGAATTGTTTCTCGAAATTCCGGAAAGGCAAGTGTTGCCTCCACTCCATCGGACTGCAACAGCGAATCAATGCGATTTACACCTGCAATCGATACTTGCGCTTGCATCAGACTCCGGGGAGCCATCGCCAACTTCACAAGTAACTCACCGGGTACGTACGTCTCGGCATGCAGGCATTGCACGCCAAACAGCACAGCGAGCAGGAGCAGGAAATAGTGTTTCAAATTTCTATCCATTTTTTTACAATTCCGGCCGGGTTACGCGTGATAGTTTTATCATTTGGTTTACGGAATCTGTGCTGAACCCGGCTCGGCGAGGTATCTATACCGGGCACGCTAACGCCATGCCGCGGCGGGTAACATTCCGGGCAGATCAGGGGATCTGCCTCGGCGACTATTTGACCCTAATAGATAAACATCGAATTACCCGAGAAGTTCCACAAAATGCCTTCTCGAATCCATGTATCATGGTCTCGCACGGGCGAAAGCGACTGCGCCCACCCATTTCACTCCTGCTTTTTTGAGCGTCCGCGCACATTCTTCCATCGTCGCTCCGGTGGTCATGACATCATCAAGCAGAATAACACGCTC
>CBDVDL010000192.1:0-4373 GCA_965372735.1 uncultured Alphaproteobacteria bacterium
AAAGGATTGCCTCTCTTGCCGGGTACTAATCGGGCATTTCAGATAAAACTACTCTTTTTTGTTTAAGATTATTAGATTTGGGGAGTCATCGTATTCTTTTACTCTTCTTTCCATGAGTAGTCAATAATGAAAACGGGCAAGCTAAGGCATGCCCTGTGGGTGGATGTTGGGTCGGCTGCAAGCAGCCAACACCGCTCATTATTTACGACGGTAAGTTGCGGCCGAGGCCTGAGTGATCCGGCTCGGCGGGTAGCGGCAGCAGATTATTTCCTAACGCCGAGAGTCAGGACGAAACCAAAAGCGGCGAAGATGATATTGCCTCCCCATGCGGCGAGTTGCGGCGGGATGGTGCCGTGATAGCCGAGGATTTTTCCGATTTGCATGAAGCCGAAATAGATGAAACAAACCAAAAGCCCCAGCCCAAATCCCAGAACCAACCCTCCCCGGCGTCGAATCGCCGCTAAAGGCACACCGAAGAAAACAATAATCACGTTCGCGAACGGCTGTGAAATTTTAAAGGCCAAATCCACTATCCATTTTACGCTCCGATTACCGCCATGCTCAAGTCTTGTGATGAACGATTTGAGCTCCGCATAGTTCATCTCCTCGGGTTTGGTCTGCACTTTCGTCAAATCATCCGGCTCAAAACCCAAATCTTCCCGCCGAAGAGCTTCAAAGGGCTCGACTTCCTCCCCTTGAGCACGAAAAATCCGTTTGCGACCGTCTTTTAGTCTCCATGCATCCCCTACCCAGACGATTTGTTTGGCTTCAAGGCGTTCCAGAATTCGATTCGCACCGACCGTTTGAATAGTGACATGGTAGCCTACTCGAACGGTTGGATCATAGGATTCCATGTTGAGGAATTCGTTTCGGCCGACTTGCAGGTAGATTCGTCCCTGACGGGCGGCGGTAGGACGCTTTCGCTTGATTTTTTCCCGGTAGATATCCCGCCTTTGTTGATTGGCTTCCGGAACAACTGTTTCACCGAAACCCAACGCAAACGCTCCTATCGGAATCGCCACTAATAAATGCAACACCGCCACGCGATACAGACTGTAGCCCGCGCCCTGCATCGCGGTGAGTTCGTTTGTATGCACGAGTCCTCCCACGGTGAAGAGCGTCGCGAGAAGCATGGAAACCGGCAGCGTTAGGTAGATAATGTAAGGGAGGTAGAGCAGATAGTAGCGCAGAACCAGCCAGGCGGGGCATTTTGCGTCGATAAATTTATCCAAGTGCTCGATAAGGTCCACCGTCACGAAAATGGTTATCGACGCGAACGTCGCGAAGACGAGGATGTTGAAAAAGCGGTGGAGAATGTAGCGGTCGAGGATTTTCATTACACGCTTGAACTGTCTTTTGTTCCGGCCGGGTTACCGCGATTGCTTTTTTCGATGAGGTTGCGAATTCTGCGCTGAACCCGGCTCGGCGATTTTTGTCGCGAGGGGTGAGGGCACCCACTCGCGGCGATTTCAGGGAATCAGATTTCCGATAACGCTCGTTTCAGGCGGCGGATGCAGGTGGATTGTCCCAAGACTTCCATCATCTCAAACAGACCGGGACTCGCGGTTCGACCGGTCAGGGCGAGCCTGATGGGATGAATCAGTTTCGCGGCTGAGACATCCCAAGATTCGCAGAGGGAACGCAGTTGCGTTTCCAGAGCGTCTGTGGTGAATTCCTTAGACGATTCCAAAGCGGCGATGTACTGCGACAGTCGAGCGGGAAGATTCGGCTCTGACCAGTGTTTCTTGCGGCCTTTGGCATCCCACTCGTCGGGCTCTTGAAAAAAATACGAGCCTTTTTCTTGAATTTCCGACGGCAGCGTGAGACGCGGTCGCAGAAGCTCGGCGACCTTTTCCAAGTAATCATCTTCAACCGGCGGTGTCACATAGGGACGCAGCGAAGCGACGAAATCCGGCAGCGGCAGATTGCGCAGGTATTCGCCGTTCATCCAGACGAGTTTGGTTTCATCAAAGACCGCGCTGCTTTTTTGAATGCCGCTTATGGAGAAAGCATCAATGAGTTCCTGTCGGGTGAAAATTTCTTTGTCGCCTTTGCCGGGAGACCAGCCCAAGAGCGCAATGAAATTGAACAATGCTTCGGGCAGATAACCTTTTTGCCGGTACTCGCCGACGGATGCGGCTCCATGCCGCTTGGACAGGCGTTTTTTATCGGGGCCTGAAATCAGCGGCACATGAGCCACGCGGGGCAGCTGCCAGTCCATCGCGCGGTAAATCAGCCATTGTTTCGGTGTGTTGGAAATATGGTCGTTGCCGCGAATCACATCGGTGATGCCCATCGCATAATCATCGGCAACCACAGGCAGATGATAGGTCGGCGAACCATCCCGACGCACTAAAACGAAATCATCGATTTCCGTACCGGGAAATCGAATATCGCCATGAACGCCGTCCGTAAATGTGAATCCCGAGTCGGGCGCGAGAAAACGAATGGCATGCGCCCCGCTGCCTGACAATTCACCGCGGCGAAGTTTGCCACGGTCTGCTCGGAATCGAAACGCGGCTTCGCCTTGCTCCTGAGCTTTCTCGCGCATCGCCTGCAATTCTTCGGGAGTGGCATAATCCCGATATGCTGCGCCGCGCTCGACTAAAGTTTCGGCAATCTTGCGGTAGTCATCGAGCCTTTCCGATTGACAGACAATTGGTTCGTCTGATTTCATCCCCAGCCACGCGAGATCCTCGAGAATCGTTTCCACCAATTCTCCGCGCGAACGTTCCGGGTCGGTGTCTTCGATGCGAATCAGAAATTTGCCGCCAGTGCTGCGGGCGTAGAGCCAATTCAAAACGGCTGTCCGCGCACCACCGATATGCAGGCTGCCGGTGGGACTCGGAGCGAAACGAACGCGCACATCGGTCATGGCGTTCCTCGCGGAGTGTGCTCCGCTTCACTGGAAGTTTTGGAAGACTCTTCGGTGACGTGAAATTCAATTCCGCCGAAATGCTGGACTACGAGATTATAGAGAAGCGCGACGATGCCTCCGGCAATCGCGTAAACCACGGAACCGACCACCGCGAACAGGAAAGCTCCGAGCAGGACTTCTACCCACGTCATTGGTTCAAAAGGCATTTCTCCCTTAGTGAACAAATCCGAACCTGAGTCGATGGCTCCTTTTAAGAAAAGGCCCCAAAGCAGGCCCAACAGGAAATTTATCGCGAGTCCGAGAAAGAAGAAGACCTTGACGACGGACTTTGGTGTGATTCGGGTTAGTTCTTTTCGCATGGGTTATTTCTGCTACTTAATTGCTGCCATTGTGGGTTTAGAAATTCCGGCCGGGTTACGCGCGATAACTATTATCTTTTGGCATACGGAAACCTGCGCTGAACCCGGCTCGGCGAGAAACGAGCTCCCCGCAGGCGGGGGAGATTATTCGGGTTTCAGGCGGACGGTTTGGGAAGCTTGACCGGGTCTCAAAAGCACAGTTTCCTCTGCGCGGCGACCGTCAGGCCAGATGAGTTCGATATCATGAGATCCGCCTTCGAGCAGGAGCGTCAGAGGAGGCCGGACATGGACTTCTCGTTCATCGATGCGCACGGTAGCGTTTTCGGGTTCGCATTCGATATGGACAATCCGCCAGTCCCAATCGCCATAAGCACTAAGAACTTCTGGGAGTTCGCGCGTATCATACTTAGTAATCGGCGACATAAAAAAGACGGTGCGCGTCGTCTCATTGGCTTGGATGACGACATGCTGCATAATCGGGACGGGACGGTGACCTTCGCGCCGGAGTGTCACGAGAAAGGAATCGGCGGGCAGGTTCGAAAGGAAAGCCGGTGTCAGCAGATTTGTGGGTCGGCGGTTAAGAAGCACTTCGGCTCCCGGCGGGCGGGAAATCACAATTAAGACTCCCGCTTCGCGATGGAGAAGCGCCCAGATTCCGTACCAAGTGGCCCCTAAAATCACCAGAATGCACAGCAGCATTCCGAGAAGCATCTGCCGCTTTTTATGCGGTGTTTTTGTTTTTTCAGTCAAGGTATCAGGCCATCCAATTTCTTACACAGATCGTGTCACTGAACATTCCGGGTAGATCAGGGGATCTGCCTCGGCGATTTATTCGTTTGCAATCCTTAGGTTTTCATGTGGGAGATGATGGTTTGGAATTCGCGTTCGAAGTGATGAGTGCCGCGTGTGCTTTCGCCGCCGATGATTGCGCGTACTTTGCCGTCGGATTCAGGTTCGAACCATATCCATAAACGGCGATGAATCAGATAGAACGCTAAGAGAAGTCCGATGGTCATCACGATGAATCCCGCCCAGATGACGCCCCCTCCCCAATCGCGACGGAATGAAAAAATCGTGCGCAGTTCTTCTTCCGCAGTCGCACCCTTTATATCCAGGATTTCAAAAATGAACGGAAC
>CBDVDL010000193.1:0-4367 GCA_965372735.1 uncultured Alphaproteobacteria bacterium
GAGAGTGTAATTGATTTACCATGCTCACTTAGAGTATTTGAAGGACTAGAAAAACAAGCCTCCCTTTCGGGAGGCTTGTTGAATTTACTTCTTGAATTCAAAATTGAATGGAATCGCTATCCAGACTCCCACAGGATTGTTCTGCTGAATCGCCGGTGTAAATTTCCACTTCTGGATAACTTTGAGAACCTCCTCTTCGAAGCCCAGACCAGCCGGTTTGGCCGCCATGATTTCCCACTGCTTCACTTCGCCTTTTTTGTCCACGTACACCTTGACGACGACCTTGCCCTTCACGCCCGCCGTCTTCGCCATTTCCGGATAATCCGGCTTTGGATTCACAATCGGCGCCGGCGCTATTTCATAGGGTGTGAACACACTCGAGGCAGGTATCACATCCAATTCGAGCTCCTGAATCACCAATTCAATATCATCGCCGCCGAAAAGCGTCGTGTCTTCGACGGGAGTGGCAGCAATCGCGAGCTCTTCTTGAGACAGGATCGTCACTTCTTCCTTCGCCTCTTCGTCCGGAATCGCCACAGGTTTTGCCGCTGCCGGAGGAGCAATCCTCGGTGCGGCTACTTTGATTGATGGCGGAACCGTCTTGTCCGTAATCGAAGGCGGCGCTCCGAGCATGGACGGATCCAAGATGACGATGCGTTTCGGTCCGGCCGGCTTTCGACTTAGAATATTCGCAACGACAAACGAACCGATAGCCGTCCCATGAAGGCCTACCGATATGGCGAGCCCAATCCAGAGATAACGGCTCAAGTATTTTTTCAATTCAAAAGAACCGTAACGGTCTTTTGTTACTTCTTCATAAACATCCATAATCCGCCTCCTATGCAGTGATTGCGTCTGTCTAATCCCCAGACGTCTTCACATCCGCATATTCGCTAATGAATCGAATTGGCGAAGTGTATTATCTCTTCACCTTTTTAACGACCAAATCGCCCGTTTAGTGCCCACTTTCAATATCCCTTTGGGCCTCTTCGATTTCCCGCGCCGCAGCAGCAGCTTCGGCTTCTGCGACGACCGCCATGCAATTGGCGGGGATATTCGCCAACCGCAGCACGGAATCATCCGCGAAGGTATATCGGTCAAGGCTGAAACGGGTCGTCTTTGCCACGTTGAACTCGTCAATAAGATCGACCATGCTCTGATAATTTGCCTTTCGGCAGACGCGAGCGACGACAATCAGACGACTCCGTCCTTCTTTGTCAAGGCCAACAAACGCTCTGCGTTCCAGCAGTTTGGTGCGCAGGGAGTCCCATTCCAAGGGAAGGGGCAGGTCGTTTCCAACATTATAAAACAAGTCATCGGTTTCGATAACCCGCAAGGTCAGAAGTCGGGATTCACCGACCTCCAACTCCATGGCAACTTCGCTCTCCGGGGGCAAGTTGATTTCCATAGCTTGGGGCAACCGGAAAACCGTGGTGACCATAAAGAAAACGAGCAGCAGAAAAGCGATATCCACCATCGGTGTCATATCGATCCGGATGGCGACACGAGGTCGCTTCCACGCCTTTCCGCTTCGATCTTTCGGTCCTGCAACATCACCAGCCATATGAAATCCTCCTTATCCGGCCTCGCCTGCGGGCCGAACACCCTCCGGCTCGGTTTCCAACTCGGTAATGAGATGGAAACGCGTCATTTTATTCTTCTGCAAAGCGAGCATCACGTCTTCCACCAGTCCGTAATCCGCTTCTTTATCCGCCTTCACGATAATACGAACCTTGGGATTATGCAGTCGGTAGTTCGTAATCGTCACCGGCAGTTCGCGCGTCGAGAACTCTTTGCTGGTAATCTGGCCTGCTTCGGTCTCTTTAATAAATCCGTATTTAACATCCAGATTCGCCGCGCCCGTCGTCAGATAGACCTTGTTCAGTTTTGGAATCGTGATAACAATAACATCCGACTCCGGCAACTTAATCTCGGAATGACTGCCCGGAATGGCTACCGTGAATTCCTCGGGCGGCTTAAACTGAGTCGTTGACATGAAGAAGACCAGAAGAAGGAATGCGATATCCACCATCGGTGTCATATCGATTTTAATCGCAATGCGTTTCGGTTTTGGAACCGCCACAGTTCTACGCCTCCTTTTCCTTCAACAGTTCGACCATCACATAGGATGCTTCATCAATACTATAGTTGAACTGGTCCACTTTGTTGACAAAAAAGTTGTAAGCAATAATAGCGAGAACCGCCGCCGCAAGTCCGCCGGCCGTGTTGACGAGCGCTTCAGAAATTCCCATCGCAAGCTGAATGGCGTCGGGAGCCCCTTGCTGCGCCATCGCACCAAAGGCACGGATCATCCCGATGGTCGTTCCCAGAAGCCCGACCATGGTTGCCACGGATGCAATCGTCGAAAGAGCAATCAGGTTGCGCTCGAGAATGGGAATCTCGATCAGACGCGCTTCATCAATCGCGCGCTGGGTTTCCGACAGTCTCTTCTCCGGCGAAATCTCCTTTGCATCGACCAGTCGCCGGTACTGGTCAATTCCGGATTTCAGCACTGCCGCCGCCGATCCTCGCTGCTTATCGCAAAGTTTCGACGCATCTTCGAGACGTCCCTCTCGAATGGCTTTACTGAACTCGGCGAAATAGAGTTGAATCACCCGCGTCCCTCGAGCCTTGCGTAATGTCAAGAAGCGTTCGAAGATATACGCAATAACCATGATAAGCATCATCAGGAGTGTGGCCACTAACGGCCCTGCTTGCCGAATCTGATGAAGAATCGGAGTCAATGGACGTCCTGTCGTGGGATCCATCTTATCCATCGCGGGAACCAAGTAGAAAATAACACCGATGGATATCGCCAGAGCGACGACAAGAACGATCATGGTAAAAGCACCTTGTTTCATTCCCAGAACCTCTTAAAAATAAACCATAGATTTATTCGAATTAATTGATTTCTTTTACAAAACAGAACAATGAACAAGTCAACTACAGCCGGTGATTTTACAACAACTTCATGAACTCATCCACACTGAGAGCAGTTTGCCGGATAATTGCGCGTAACGTACCCCTATCCAATTCTTTATGGTCAGGAACAACGATTTGGGCAAAAGGATCATCCCGGCGCAAAATAATGTGGCTTCCTTCTTGACGCTTAAAATAGAACCCGACTTTCTCCAGTGCTTTGACGCACTCGCGGCCTGAAATCCTTGGTAGTTTACTCATACCGCTACCAGAAGCGCCTCAAAACGTTCTTCCGGGATAGGAAGATGATCTTCTTCCAACGCACCAACATAACCCCGGATGGCTTCCTTGATGTTGGCGATGGCTTCATCTTTTGTCTTGCCCTGACTGAGACAGCCCGGCAAGCTCGGACATTCTGCAATCCAATAGCCATCCTCACCCGGATAAATAACCACTTGTCTCATTCTCTCGCCTCCATTAAACCGCTCCTACACAAAGGCTTAGACTTTGCGAAACTCCCTATCCCCCGATACGCTTCTTGTAATCCTTGACCGCTTCGAAAGTTTCTTTCAGGTCTTTGTCACCGGGATTGAAACGAAGCGCTTTCGCAAAACCGTTTTCGGCAGCGCGAAGATAGCTGCCGCCCTTTTCAAGCAGCTCATCGCCGGGAATCAATCCATCGTGGGAATCGCGAATCTGTCCACGGATATTCAAGAAATGCGACCAATTGGCATAACCGTACAGGCTCCAGAAATCTCCGCGCTCGGGGCAATACGTCACCGCTTGTCTCAAATTCCGAATGGCGGGTACATATTGCTCGCGGTTGAAATAAATCAATCCCATCTGGCCATACGCTTCGCAGTTGGATGAATCCAGACGGGTGACGTCCTTATACACTTCAATCGCCGCACTCGTGGAATCCCGCGCCGCTAAAATCGAAGCCAGATACGAACGCGCCGCCACATTCGTCGAGTCACAAGCGGCTCCCTGACGCAATGATGCAACCGCTTCCACCCACTTCTGCAAACGCCCGTAGCTGTAACCCATCGTAATCATAGCTCCGCACCTATTGGGCTGCAGCTCGAGTGTTTTTTTATAGAAAACAATCGCCGAATCCAATTCATCAAGATTGTAATAAACCGTCGCCACCCGGTAAGTCAAACGCGGCTGTTCAGGCATGACACTCAGTGATTTCTTATAGAAAACCGCCGCGGAATCGTAATGCAGTGTCTTCTGTTCCTTCACCGTATCCCGCGCTCCGAGAGCATAGTTAGCATCGCCCGCCAGTTCCAATAACTCTGCATCCGTCGTCGTATCGGTCAACACCGTACGCAAAAAGCCGATTTCTTCGCTGTATTTCCGTTCATCTTTCAGCGTCTTCGTCAGTAAAAGTATGACATCCCGGCGCTGCGGTCTGAGCTTGTGCGCACTGCGCAGAGAAGCCTCTG
>CBDVDL010000194.1:0-4340 GCA_965372735.1 uncultured Alphaproteobacteria bacterium
GTCACACGAAGAGCAATATCGGAAGAAATGGGGAGAAGAGAGAAGACACGCGCGACCAGCAGATAGAGCGGTGAGCCTGGGGGATGAGGAACACTCAGCGTATAAGCGCATGCCGTAAATTCGCCGCAATCCCAAAACGAAACGGATTTGGCCATCGTGAGCAGATAAACAACCAAAGACGTCAGCAAGACGAAGATGGCGGACACACGATGCGCCAGTGGATTGACTACGGAAGCAGCTCCCGGAACGTGCGCTTTTTCCTGAGAAAGTAGGCGATTACGAGACTCTTGGGCAGAATCTCCTTGAGCACCTGTCGATCCGGAACGGACCTTTGACGTTGAACCTGCCGTCTTTTTTTGAGAAGAAGCCATAGATGAGATAATATCCATAAATAGGCGGTAATAACCGCCGCTGACCGTTTAGGTTCCCGACGTAGTGGGGAACTGAACAACGTTATGATATCTAAAAGAAAACGACCTGCAAATGCAGGAATCAGCTGCCTGATGCTGTAATTCTTAATGAGCATCATCAGGCTGTTTCGCTGATTGTAGTAGATTTTTCGATAGCTCGCAGCCGAAAGAGCCGCACCTGAATAGTGATAAACGATACTTTGCGGTGCTACAAGTACCTTCCATCCGCACAGGTGCAGCCTCCAGCAAAAATCAATCTCTTCCATATGCAGAAAGAAAGTATCATCAAGTCCCCCGACATCCTGATAAACGGATTTGCGAACGAACATAGACGCTCCCGTCGCCCAAAAACACGACCTCACATCATCGAACTGGCCGGTGTCTTCTTCTAAAACATCAAAAACACGGCCGCGGACAAAGGGATAACCAAAAGCGTCCATGAACCCGCCGGAGCCTCCGGCGTACTCGAAATGCGTCCGCTTTCGCAGTCCTAAAAGCTTGGGTTGGCAAGCGCCAAGTCGCTCATCCTGTACAAAGAGCTCCACCGGTTGATTCAGCCAATCCGGTTCCACTTCAACATCAAAATTCAGTAAAACCAGAATCTCTCCGGCAGCCGATTCGACAGCGCGATTATAAGCGCCGCTGTATCCAAAATTCTGGTCGAATGCAAGGATTTTGACTTCTGGATAATTCTGGCGGATGTAATCTAAACTGCCATCTTTCGACGCATTATCTACAACGATGATTTCAAGGGGTCGATAAGTGCTGGCGAAGAGAGTTTCAAGGCATCGAGGCAGGAAAGCTAATCCATTGTAATTCAGAATTATAACACTGACCAAAGGGCCCGGTTGGGTCGGAGTTTTCATAAGATCTTTAAAAGTTACGCATTCTCATGCGAAATGTCAAGCAGAGCTTTCAATTTACAAGGCTTTCCGCACGAAAAAATTCTCAGAAAATGGTCAATCAGCCGCATTAATCTTGTCTTCGATCACTCGTGCATCCGTAAAGCCTCTGGAAATCGCCTCTCCTTTGGTGGTTTCCGCGTCGGATATCGCAGGGAAATCCCCCAATCGGACGCACCAGAAAGGCTCCTCAAAGATAATATAAACCGGCTTATCGAATTCGGCTTCCGCCAAAACCTGTAGCGTTCGCGCATTTGCTTCATCACCGAAAGCTCCAAGCTGCACCCGGTAGCCGAAAATGTTCTCTGGTTCAACCGATTCCTTCTCCAACAACTCTTCTTCGAACACATCTCCACCGAGCGTAACTGGATCAAAAAGTTCGACGTTCGCTTGAGTGGTATCTGCCGCCGCCGGAGGCGTGGGCTCCTCATGAAGTCCTTTCACCGGTCGAACGCATCCTATAGCGACAAGCACGAGAAGCGCTAAAAAGAAAGGAAAGACAACACGCATAAGTCCGCTCCATGTCTAACGCAGGTTTCGCTCCTGCATTTCAATTCTATATCTGCTCTGCTTCCGCCACGGGAATCCACCCTTGGCGACCATCCGCTAATTCAATATTGTACCAACCCGCCAAATTCGCCTTGATGCAGATTTTCAGTCCTTCATGCAGGGCGAAGACATCTTTGGAATCTTTATCGGGAGCGCTTTTCGCATCGACTTTGTCCGCCGTGATAATCGCGTAAGGTTGCGCATCCAAAACCGCACGCCATACGAAGAGAGCACCACTCAGCAGCCAGAAAGCGATGACCACAACCGGAAAAAGCCGATGCAAACGCCTGAAAAAAAGAATCCGGGCAATCACGAAAAGTGCGGAAGCAATACCCAGCCAGATAAATAACAGTCGCAGTTCATACAAAGAAAAGAAATCCCGCAGTGCATCCACAGCATCCCATATCCCCAGTCTTACCGGAGCGTTGACACGGTCAACAACTGCCAAGCGCGCCAAAGATAAATTAGCGGTAACATCTTTATCACGAGGCAGAAGTCGCGCCGCTCGTTCATAGAAGAGAATAGCTTCTGCCGTGTGCCCCAATCGAAAATGCGCGTTGCCGAGATTGTAAAAAAGCGCCCCGCTTTCATAGCCCTGCTCCAAAGCCGACTGCCATGACTGCGCAGCTTCTTCGAGATTTCCCTGTCGAAAAGCATCCACGCCTTCCTCAAAAAGAGATTCGGGAGTCGCAAATGTTGCACTGCAAAAAACAAGCAGAACGAAAAGCAATCGATTCACCCTTTCCTCCTCTTAGATGTCATCAATTGCTCAATCCCTTCAACAATTTTCTCGGCTTCGTGTACAATTTTATCCCGGCGGTCAGGGGGAAGTGTGCCGGATGCAAAGCGCGTGAAATCACATTCACCTAAAATTCGCTGCACGTCGTTCAGAATCTCAGCAGGCCATTCTTTCTCGTTCCAACTCTCTTCCAATTCAACGATGGAGATATCATTCCCTGTTCGCTGGAGCCGCGCGGCAAGGTAAGTGCGCAGCGTACGCGCCACAGCGGCGTAAAATGCCTCTTCTTTGCCCGGTTCGGTTAGTCGTTTCGCTCGCGCAAATCCCTTGCGCGCTTGCCGTGGTGCGCGCAGATTTCGCAGCGACATTTCTCCTAATTTATCCCGCCGCCTTTTCTCGGCATAAACCACGACAACCGCCGCCCATGGTACTGCGAGAGCAAACCAGAACGCGAGTTCCTCATAGGGAGCACTGCCGCGCTTGCGGAAGCCGTCGGACTTGACCTTCACATAGGCGATATCTTCTCCAATCTGTTCAACACCCCGCTTGGTCGCAATCGGAAATCCGATGCCGCCGTTTTTAAGTTCGGTGCCTTTGGTTACGTTCAGCACGAGCTCCGGCGTCGAAAGCCGTTGATAGGTTTTCGTTTTTGGACTGAAATAAAAATAGGTTATCGGTGGAATCCTCTGCACGCCCGACGCTCTGGGAATCAGCAAGTATTCAAACGCCTTCGAGCCGCGCACGCGATTGTCTTTCCGATGAATATTGTCCGTCACTTTCGGGTCATACGTTTCAATATCCGGTGGAAAGAAAATCTCCGGATCCGCCAAAGTCTTAATATTTCCTACGCCCGTGATTTTAAACGTCAACGTGACCGCTTCGTGAGCGGGCGAGGTGTTCTTATCAAGAACAGCGTTAATTTTATAATTACCAACAGCACCACTAAAATTCTCTGGTTTCCCTTCAACCGGTAAAGACTTCACATCAATCGTTACGCTGGGAGAACGAATTTCGCGGGTCTCTGAACGCCGCCTGCCAAAAAAGGAATCATCAAACATGCCAAAGGGGTCTCGGCGCTTCGTTTTCACTGTGATTTGCGTCCGAAGCACCAGCGGTTCAACCGTCAGTTTCCCGGTGCGCGTGGGGAATAAAGCCATCTTTTTGAAAACAGCAGCCCGGTATTGCAAACCATTAATCACTTCCGTTCGAATCGGTAAATCCCGCGGCAGTTGAAACTGCTCCACCCAAAATCCCGCCGTCCGAGGCATGCGCGTAA
This sequence comes from uncultured Alphaproteobacteria bacterium, assembly GCA_965372735.1. Lineage (GTDB taxonomy): Bacteria > Electryoneota > RPQS01 > RPQS01 > DYHQ01 > JAUXGA01. The sequence goes on from CBDVDL010000194.1 coordinate 3,877, forward strand.
TCTCAGGGCTGGTGATGGAAGAGCGGAAGTAGATAGTATAAGTCAGAACGGTTTTTTCATTCTGATAAACATGTTTTTTGCTAACATGAACGCGAACGAAAGCATCTTCCGTTTTGCCTTTTACCTTCGTGCCGGAAACAGGTTGCCCCGAACTGGCAACCTGAATCGTAATCGGTTTTGTCGAATACCGCTTTTTCTTAAACGTCAACGTGCTCGGCCCGATTTTTCCTATACCGGGAGCGCTCGCTCTGAGGACGTAGGTGTACACCGTTGAGCCGGCCATTCTGCCATTGATGATTTGCAGCTCCGTAGAGCGAAAAGGCCCTCCGGCCAGTTCCAAACCTGTCAGAGACGGCATGACAGGCACGGGAACACCTGTTGCAGCGCCCTTAACTTCGAGCATCAATTTGACCTGATCCCCGACGCGAACCGTCGTCCGGTCAACCGTCGCTTGGAAGGTTATC
>CBDVDL010000195.1:0-4339 GCA_965372735.1 uncultured Alphaproteobacteria bacterium
GCGGCATTCACGATGGCAACGGCGATATTTCCCATTTCTTCGCGCAGCTCCGGGGTCAAAACCGGCGAGGGACTTTCTTCGATAATTTTCTGATGCCGCCGCTGAATCGAACATTCGCGCTCGCCCAGCCAGACAGCGTTGCCGTGCGTATCGCGGAGAATCTGCATTTCGATGTGGCGTGGTTCGGCGATATATTTTTCGAGATAAACCGTCGCGTCACCGAAAGCGGTTTTCGATTCGCGCATCGCGGCTTGCAGTCCTTCTTCCAAATCATCCGGCGAAGAGACAACACGCATGCCTTTGCCCCCGCCGCCCGCGGCTGCTTTCACAAGCACCGGATACCCGATTTTCTCGGCTTCCTTTTTGAAGACATCCGGCGACACTTCACTCGCCATCATGCCGGGAATCACCGGCGCGTTGACGGTGATGGCAAGATGGCGCGCTTCGAGCTTATTGCCTAATTTGCGCATCGCTTCCGCGGAAGGGCCGATAAACGTCAGCCCGGCTTTCTCGCAGCTTTCGGCGAACAGCGGATTCTCCGAGAGAAAACCGTAGCCGGGATGAATCGCCTCAGCTCCAGCACGCTGCGCAGCGGCGATAATTTTCTCGATATTCAGATAGCTTTCGAGGGGCGGCGGCGGGCCGATTTCAATCGCTTCATCGGCGAGTTCTACATGAGGTGATTTGCGGTCGGCTTCGGAATAAACAGCGACCGTCGCGATGCCCATCTCGCGCGCAGTGCGTAAAACCCGGACGGTGATTTCCCCGCGATTCGCTATGAGTATTTTTTTGAACATGATTCTATTTTATTTTTCGAGTATCAATGAATCTCTGAATCTCTTCGGTAGAATACCCTCTACTCTTCTGAAGTCCATTTCGGTTTTCGTTTCTCAAGAAACGCGTTCATCCCTTCGAGCCCTTCTTCGGAAATGCGGAGCTTGGCGATGATACGAGCCGTGTGGTTACGCGCATCCTCTAAAGGCATGAGCGTCACATCTTCGAGCATTTTTTTGCAGACACTCAGCGCCTGCGGCCCGGCGACGATAAAACGTTTTACATATTCATCAACTGCCGTGTCGAGCTCTCCTTCGGGGACGACTTTGTTGACATAACCAATTTCAAAAGCTCTCTCGGCTGTCATGCGTTCGCCGGTCAGGAAATACTCGCGCGCGCGTCCTTCCCCGATGCGACGAATGACGAAGGGAGAGATACAGGCCGGAACCAGTCCGATTCGCACTTCGCTGAAAGAAAATTTCGATGCGTCAGATGCCACAATGATATCGCAGCAAGCTGCCACACCAACACCGCCTCCGAACGCCGAGCCTTGAACGCGTGCAATCGTGGGACGCGGGAAACGATAGAGCGCGGCGAGCATGTCGGCCAGTTTCAAACTGTCGGCGAAATTCTCCACGAAATCCGCTCCTGCCATTTTCCCCATCCAATGGAAATCGGCGCCCGCGCAAAAGGTTTTGCCTTCGGCGGCGACGATAAGAACACGGACATCTTCGCGCGCGGCGAGTTCTTCGAGAGCATCGAGCATCTCCGCGATGAGCACGTCGTTGAATGCGTTGCGCACTTCCGGGCGACTGAGCGTAAGTGTCGCGATGTTGTTTTTGATTTCGGTTTTGATTGTTTCAAAAGGCACGGCATTACCGGTTTGTTTTATCGAGTTTGTAGGTAAGGCAGGCAAAGCTTTATAGCGCGAAGGGTGAGGGCACCCGTTCGCGGCGATACTTATTACCACTCGCGGCTATTATGAAACCACGGCAAGCCTTGATGCTGTGGCTGTTTTCAGGGCGTTGAACAGAGCTTGCGGGTTGTCTGAACCTATGAGATAATGCTTCTTCCCCGCAGAAACAAGATGCACACCTTCGCCAAGACGCGCGTTATAAACCCAGCGACCGCGACTGAAATGAATGCCGATTCCCGCCATCAAAGGAAGGGGTTCGACACCGATGATTTCTATTTCTTCAAGCGGCAGGCGCACGCGCCAGAATGGAAAACCGAAACGCAATTCCGTCGATGTAACCACGACTCTCATCACCATTGAAAGAAGAAGAATAAGAATTGCGCTTCCCATTATCACAAGGAAAATCGTGTCGAAAATCCGCTCTCCTTTTATCATCATCACGGAAAGCAAGACACAACCCGCGATGATGAAAATAACAAACGAGAAGAATGTTCGAGAAAGCGTTTGGCGTTCCTGATGAATCGGCGTTTCCATAGAGCTACATCCGGAAGATGCCCATTTTATAGTCAGGAATCGGAGCGCAGAGCGACATGGCGATGGCGAGTCCCAGCGCGTTTCTTGTGTTGGGCGGATCGAGAATGCCGTCGTCCCATAAACGCGCGGTGGAGTAAAACGGATGCCCTTCGCGCTCGTATTTCTCCATGACGGGCTCGCGAATCGCTTCTTCCTCTTTTGCGCTGAGCGCCTTTCCTTTTTTCTCGAGCTGCTCGCGTTTGACCTGCACCAAAACATCCGCCGCTTGTTCGGCGCCCATGACAGTGATGCGGGAATTCGGCCACATCCAGAGAAGCCGCGGCAGGTAACCGCGTCCGCACATCGCGTAGTTCCCCGCGCCGTGTGACGCGCTGACAATCACAGTAAACTTCGGCACCTGCGCGTTCGCGACCGCATGAACCATCTTGGCTCCGTCGGAAGCAATCGCGCCGTGTTCATATTGTTTGCCGACGATGAAACCAGTGATGTTCTGCAGGAAAATCAAAGGCACTTTGCGCATCGCGCAGAGCGTGACAAAATGCGCGCCTTTCTTAGCGGACTCACTGAAGAGCACACCGTTATTTGCGACAATCCCCACCGGAAACCCGTGAATGCGGGCAAAGCCAGTGACGAGCGTCGTGCCATAGAGCGCTTTGAACTCCTGGAAGCGAGACCCGTCAAAAACGCGCGCAATGATTTCGCGGATGTCGAAGGTTTTTCGGATATCGGCGGGAATGACGCCGTAAAGTTCATCCGGGTCATAAGCAGGTTCTTCGGTCTCTTTGCGGTCAAGTTCGAAGCGATTGGGCGCGTCCAAGGTTTCGACAATGTTGCGGCATATCTGGAGCGCGTGGTCGTCGTTCGCGGCGTAGTGATCTGATACGCCGGAGATGCGGGTATGCACATCTGCGCCGCCGAGTTCTTCGGGAGTGACTTCAACTCCAGTAGCGGTTTTCACCAGCGGCGGCCCGCCGATGAAAATGGTTCCCTGTTTTTTCACGATGACAGTTTCATCACTCATCGCCGGGACATACGCTCCGCCCGCCGTGCAAAATCCTAAGACCGCCGAAATCTGCGGAATTCCCATCGCTGAGAGCCGCGCCTGATTATAAAAGATGCGACCGAAATGCTCTTTGTCGGGAAACGTCCCCGCTTGTTCAGGCAGGAAAATGCCGCCCGAATCCACGAGATAGATGCAGGGCAGCCGGTTTTCCATCGCGATTTCCTGAGCGCGGACATGCTTGGCGATGGTCATCGGAAAATACGTGCCGCCTTTAATTGTCGCATCATTAGCCACCACGAGCACTTCGCGACCATGCACGATGCCGACACCTGTAATCACGCCAGCGCCGGGAGCTTGATCGTCATACATTCCCCATGCCGCCATCGGTGAGAATTCGAGAAACGGCGAGTCGGGGTCGAAGAGTTTTTCGAGCCGTTCGCGCGCGGTCAGTTTGCCGCGTTTTTTATGCCGGGCGATGGATTCGGGAGGGCCGCCGGGGCGAAGTTTTCCGAGCTTCTCGCGCAAGTCTGCAGCGAGCGCAAGATTTACTTTGCGATTTTCAATGTAGTCGGCGTCTTTGGTGGAAATGTTCGATTCGATTTTGAACAAGGAATGACTCCAAGATAATCAGAAGCGTTTGAAATTCCGGGCACGCGAAACGCATGCCGCGGCGGCGTGTTTTGTGTGTCCGGGTGAATCCGGAGATTCACCGCGGCGAATTTTGATCAGGTTTCCTTTGATGCGAAGGGTTGCGGGACTTTTATTTTAGGTGCGACTTTCTGCAGTACTTCATGAAGCCCATCGAAATCCATTTCGGAAAGGTCGCGCTTTTTTCGGAAGGTCACACTGCGATAGCGCCGGGGCACGTTCCTTCCCCACTGCAGCACCAGCATTTTGCCATTGGGATGAAGTATAAAACCCTTCGGCAGCGGCAACTGATAAAACGAACTGTCCCTGCCGAATAGGGTCACACTTTCCTCGCGGATTTCAATCATCGCCCAAGGCGAAGGCTTCACTCCCTTCCAGAAATCACGAATCTGCTTGATGACGCCGAACAGAATAAACGCCACTACCACAAGCGGCAGCCAACCGCTGTCCATATCCCGGAAAGC
>CBDVDL010000196.1:0-4327 GCA_965372735.1 uncultured Alphaproteobacteria bacterium
CATTCCATTCCAGACGGACATCCAAATCATTCACTAACATCGGCGTTGTGGGATTCAGAGACGGCGTCGGTGGCGTTCCCGGAACGTCGGTCCAGACGATAGTGACTCGAACAGGTTCTGTGCCGCTGCTCGTGTAGGTGTACGTTTCGGTTTCGCCATTCAACAGAACATCCTCGATGATGACATAATCGTCCACTTCATCTTGAGCAATCACATCAGCGGCATTCGTCGTGTTCATCAGTCCCCAGCCGAACTTGTAATCCGGGCCATCACTTGCTCCTGCTTCATCGGCGGTGTGGATAATGACAGCTTTTATCGTGGACGCGCGCGGAGTGGAGCTGCTGTGTGTATTCTGATAGTGCTGCACCAACAATCCCCAGGACCCTGCGGCATTCGGGCTCGACATTGAAGTCCCACTGTATGAATCGTAGGCATCGTTTGCAGCATTAGTGGTCGAATACAGGGAAATGCCGTTCGCGACGATGTCCGGCTTGATGCGCCCGTCATCCGTCGGCCCCCAGCCGCTGAAAGAACTCATCACAACATCCGATGGCTGCGTATATCCGCCGGGAATATCTTCAACCGCACCAACTGCAATGATATTCTTCCCAAGTCCCACATAGGAAATGCAATCGTAACCGTCATTTCCCCCGTCATAATCTCGCGTCGTTGTGCTCCACTGCCATCCTCCGTCAATCCAGGCCCAATGACCACCGCCTGCACCGGGGCCATAGTCATTTCGATCATTGCCCGCAGATTTCACCGTGGTATAATACGGAGCATTATAGGCGATGTCATCCCAATTCTCGGTATACTCGTTGTAGAATCCGAATGAATAGTCTTCAACCTCGCTTATGTCAGGCTCGCCAAACCAATACCAATCACCACTTCCCCAATCATAATACCAACCTGTCCCATAGCCATAAGAGTGATTAGAAACCCGCATACCCGCTGCGGCCGCAGACGCCACTTCTGAATCGTCAGAATCCCAATCATATGCATCAAGCGATGCCTGATATGCCATCCCCTTCGCGCTGCCGTCTTGTCCCTGTGCGATCATTGTTCCCGCGACATGCGTGGAATGATAATGCGTTCCCGATGGACTATCCATTTGGACAACGCGTCCATCGAATTCCTGATGAGTGGTTAACACTCCTCCCGCGTCCCAAACACCGAGGAAATCCGTTCCCGAACCGGTGAGCGAATAACCGGCGCTTCCTCCCGGCCACACATCATCCGTGCTGATGGTTCGAGCAGCGTTTATATTATTGATGATGTAATATACCGGACGACCTGTGGCGCTGATATACATCAGCTCGATATCCGGATTTTCATTCAAAGCCGCTTGCGCTGGAGCCGTGCTTTCTAAAAGAGCGTAATATTCAGCATTCCGGCCCTCATCCCATTTCTGGCGGGATTGTTCACTTATACTATTCAAAACTGACGTATTCGTCGTCATCTGAGAATCACCTGCGCTGCTGATAAATAGGACACTGGCACAAACCATAACAATCATCCAAAATCCGTTCTTCCGAGTCATCCTGACCTCCTGATAAGCCAATTATGAAATATGGGGTAATTTACCACTCTAAGTTACTGTAATTTGGTGTAAATCTGTCAATAGATTTAATATACCTTGCTAATCGTGCAAAGTCAACAAAAATCTGTCTTTCTGAGATTTTTTTGTATAGCTGTGGGGCAGTTATATTAAGATACCGCCTCTCGAACAGATAGAAAAACGGCCTCGAAAAAATTCGAGACCGCTATTATATCTGCTTTTATATGTTGGCGAGAGGTCAACGAGCCTGCCTTTTATAAAACGGCATTAGCTCGCAAGTACAGTTTTTATGGCTTTTGAAACTCGATCAGGCGAAAGAAACTTCATGCAGCCTCCAATCGGACAGACGGGATCATAATAACAGGTACAATCATAATCCGGCGCCAGAATCACCCCTTGGTCGTAGAGCTCGAATTCCGAAGGGTTGAAGATGTTATTGAAGAGAACGACACGTTTATCGAGCCCCAGAGCTACATGAAGCGCCATCGATACGGCAGTGACCACTAAGTCCATTTGATTAACCAGAGAGAAATAATCCGATAAAGGAAAATGCCCGGGATAAAAAGCCCCTGATGCACTTGCGATTTGACGGTTTTTCTCTTCTTCGGCGGCTCCTCCTAAGAGAACGACGCCATATCCATCTGCAATCAGTTTCTTTGCAAGTTCTATCCAATGTTCATCAGGCCAATTGCGATGAGACCAGCGAACACCACATCCTGTAGCCAATCCGATACGCGGCGAGGCCGCTGGGAAATTCCAGGTCTGCGTACTATCCGGGAGTTCAACGATATAGCGTTCTCGGTTATATGTGAAACCGGAAATCTCAAGTATTTCCTGCGGGTAACTCTTTTGATTTCGTTTGCTGACATCGTCGAAGATGCCCGTGAGGAGTTTATCCTGAGCGGCGGAGTCGATTGCGGCACAAAGTCCTTCCGGTCCAAGTGAAAAACCCTTGCGCACTTTTGCGTCGATCTGCTCAGCCACAGCCACAGCTTCGGGATCTTTGTCCAGGTTAAGAAGATGAGTGAATGAGACTGAGGTTGCCCATGTGACGGCTTCCAGTGTGAAAGGGAGTATGCGATCAATCCAGCCACCGGGAAGCACTTCGGGACTTCGAGTCAGCCAAGTGATATGAGACCGAGGATGATGGGCCTTGATTGCTCGCAAGACAGGAGTTGTCCTGATGACGTCTCCCGCTGCACCTAATTTGATAATAAAAAACCGCTCCTCAATAGGATCATACTCAGAGCAATCTTGACAGTGGACACCCTTTTCCTTGTGAGGTCGGCATGGACGATCGCCTAAAAAATATCGACAGTTACGGTTGATTAGCATCTACATTCCTTATTTTGACCCTATGTCAAAAAGTAAATCGCTTCTTAAAAAAACTGCACTACACAGCTTCTGGCAAAGAAAATATTATCTTTGTCCTGAACGATTCGCTGCTAAAAGCCTACCTATTTCGGCATATCCAGCACCGCTTCGAGATGTTTGAAGAGGAATTCGTTTTCTTCGAACAGGCCAAATGTAATACGGAGGGAATTCGGCAGGCCGTAGCCTCGCATCGGTCTGACGATGACTCCCCGAACCAGAAGGGATTTGAAGATACCGGCCGCAGGCCTGTCTAAATGTATCAATACAAAATTGGTGGACGTTGGGGTGTACTCGATGCCGAGCTTGTCGAGTTTTTCAAGCACCATGCGCTTGCTTTCGCGATTGTGCTCGCGAGTGCGCTTCAAAAATTCTTCATCATCGAGTGCATCATGCGCCGCGACTTGCGCGAGATGACTCGTGTTGAACGCTTCGCGTACGATATTCATTTCTTCCAACAGATGTTCCGGCGCAATACCGTACCCCATACGCAGCCCCGCGATGCCATACGCTTTGGAATACGTACGCAAAACAACCACGTTGCGCTCTTCGCGCACATAGCGAAGCGTGTCAGGTCGCTCGTTTTCCTCTAGGAATTCGTAGTACGCTTCGTCCAAAATGGTGATAACATGATCAGGAAGTTTTTCGATAAAGCACGCGATTTCTTTATCTGAAACGCAGGTGCCGGTGGGGTTGTTCGGATTGGCGATGAATATTAGTTTCGTCCGATTCGTAATGCGCTCATAAATCGCGTCGAGATCAAACGTCCAGTTCTTCATCGGCACCAGCACGGGAACTCCTCCCATCCAGCGAACGGCGATGACATATTTGAAAAACGCCTGCTCAGAGGTAATCGCTTCATCACCGGGATCCAAAAACGCTTCGCAGAGAATTTCGACGATTTCGGTCGAGCCGTTTCCTAAGATGACATTTGACATATTGACATCAAGATGGTCACCGAGTTTGCGCCGCAGTTCAAATCCTCCGGCATCCGGGTAGCGGTGCAGTTGATTGAGTTCGCGTCGAACGGCTTCCATCGCCAACGGTGACGGCCCCAGAGGATTTTCATTCGACGCGAGTTTGACGACGCGTTCGAGTCTGAATTCCCGCTGCACTTCCGAGATAGGCCTGCCGGGTTCATACGGACGAATATCCTTAAGAGCCATTCGCCGGGAATATCCCAGCCTCGGAAAGATGAGCTTTTTTTTGCTTGGCGATTTCGCTTCGTCGATGACCTTACGCTGCATAGTTTCGATATCCGAAGATTTGCTTTTTCGTTTTTTCCTTTTCGCAGGCGGGATGGGGGGCACGTCGGAACTCTGCATAGTTTCGTGCTCAGAGGATTTATTACGCATTTGAATCCTTTCCGAAATCAAACACTCTGGCAAAATATGATTG
>CBDVDL010000197.1:0-4326 GCA_965372735.1 uncultured Alphaproteobacteria bacterium
GGCGGCAGATGTCGGAACGTTCTATGACACGGCCTGGCGTTCGATGAAAATCGCGATGCTGATTTCCAATTTCGGTCCGGATATGAAGTTCGAGGAGACGCCATTCCCGATGCCGATGAATTTCACATTTGGAATATCGGCCTATCTCCTAAGTGGCTCGCCGCACAAGCTGTTGGGCGCGTTTGCCTGGAGCCATCCGAATGATAATCTCGAGGTTTATAATCTGGGACTTGAGTACTCCTTTGCCAATACTGCCTATTTGCGCTTCGGCAAAAAGATTAACGGAGCGAAGCGCGTCAGCTGGTTCAAGCGCCAGGAGAAAGTGGACGCAGGCGAAAGTGCGGATGATTATGATCCTTTCGTGGAGTATCCGCTGTTCAGCGTGAATGGAAATTTCTTCCAGAACGGAGCAACTTTTGGCGCTGGAGCGCATTTTGAGCGAATCGGACTGGCGATTGACTATGCCTTTACCGGTATCGCTTTCTTAGGGGACATTCATCGTTTTTCTTTGACGTATCAGCTTAAAAAGAATCTGTTTTAACGACTGAAAAGATGCGGAGCCAAAAGCCGCACTTTCTATATCGAATCGTGAGGATCGTTGATCATGCGTAACATCTATCGGATAGCCCTGTTGGGAGCATTTCTGGCGCTGACCGCCGGCTGGCATATCGGGTGTGATCGAATGAAAGGGACACCGGATGCGAACCAGCGGCCTAATGTCGAATTCGTGAATATTCCTCCGGACAGCAGTCTGTTCAACTACGCGCCGACCGTTGTCTGGTATGGGAATGATCCGGATGGTCTTGTGGAGTATTTCTCGTGGTATGATGATACGACTCAGGCGGCGCTGCAGGCGTACGACGATGATAATCTGGCCGCCTATGTTGGAAATATACCTGAAGATGCCTGGGTGGATACCGTAGCGACATCGCAAAAAATTTATTTACTGACAGAAGCCGGAGACACCACACAGCATATTTTCTTCATCCGTTGTACGGACAATGAAGGAGCAAAATCCGAGATTAAAGCACGCAGCTTTTTCCGTTCCAATGAGGCTCCGAACCGGCCTACGGTGAGTGTACTTCCCGTCGATGATTTTTTCGAAGGCATCGATATGATCGAGGATATTGGTTATCAGGACACTATTGCCACGCTAAATGTGGGTTACCAGGACACGCTTCTGATGGGAGATGTCCTGACACAGACGTATGGCGGTATGCAAATTTTATGGACTGGCGATGATCCCGATGACCGCGCTTTGTCTATCATTCCACTTGAATTCAGTTATCGAATCGTCGATGAGTTTGGCGAGAATGTTCCTTTCCGCGGGGATACGCTGCGGGAGAACGGCTGGAGCCATTGGTCGCCGTCACAGACAAAGATCCTGTATGGACTGGAAACGGGAACCTATACGTTCTATATATTGTCACGTGATGACGGACTTACGGAATGCGCTGAACCTGCGTGGGTGAAGTTCCATTGTATCAAACCATCATTCAAGTATCGTTTGCTTTTGGTGGATGAGAACCGGTCAATACGACCATTCCCGCCGCCGGATTTTGGAGCAGTAGATCCGGATAGCATCATGGAGTTCCATAGAGAGAATCTGGAAGAAGCCTGGTCGCTGATGCAGCAATTGGTTTATCCGGATTGCACATTTGCGGGTTTCGGGGAGGATATTTTTGAATGGGAGAATCGTGATGTGAGTGAGGGGAAGAGCATTCCCTATGGTTTAATTCAGGAGTTCCAACTTGTCTGGATTGTTGATGACGATAGCCCTAATTTAGGAAACTGGGATGGAGTCTTAGCTCGGCAGCAGGTCATGGCGGATTATATGGATGTAGGGGGGCAGATCATGATTACCGGGCGAAAGATATTTTGCGGTTCGTATATGATTTGCGGGCATCCGGGCAACTTCGGGGCGCAAGATAATGAACAATTTTTCCGCACCTACTTCAACGTATCGGAAGCGTTTGGGAACAAATGGTCTGCCTCCGATGAGGATAATATTGACTTTGGCGGTGCGACGGGTGCATTTCAGGAAGTACCTGATCTTGAAATCGATACCGCTAAGGCTCATCAGGCGAATTATAGTTCGCCAACGCGGCCACTCGTCTATGATTGTCTCCCTGAGATTGACTGGGTCGGACGGAACCGGGAAACTACTACGATTTACTATTATCGATCCTGTTCGGCGGATCGCCCATACGATGCGTATGATGTTGACTGCAAGGTAACAGACAGTTCTCCTTATTACTGCAAGCTCCTGCCGCAAGGGTATGACAGGCTGCTTTCCGTCAGCCGCATCTATAACAAGTCACGCTCCGACAGCGTCGGATACGATGTTTACGGTGAGTTCATGTATTTCGCGGATGAGAATACCGCTTTCCTCGTCAGCACACCGGCGGCGGCGGGCGCATGGGTGGATGACGATACACTCGAAGTGGATTTCACGTATATTCCTATTTCAAACAACCATCTCAAGCCTGTCGCGACGCAATACTCGAACTTCCAGGAAGAGCTCGATTTCGAACGCTACCTTTGGACGGGGCATGTGCGTTACCGGACGAGCTTGGTTAGCTTCCCGCTCTATTTCATCAAGAATGATGAGCTTACCAGCTTGGGTGTTCCGCCCGTTGTGCATTTTCTCGTGTTGCAATTCGCGTTCTTCTATGATCAACGGACGTACACCTATTATTGGGGCAATTAGCTCAGGATAAGCCGGCAAAATGATATCAACGTGGGGCTGACCGAAACGTAAGGTCAGCCCTATTTTATTTTGTATTTCGGAAGATAATCATGCCTTCTTCTAGTTTTTCAGGGCGGCATTGGGGAATGTTGTGGGCACTCGCGCTCATTCTTTTCGCGCTTGCCCTGTCTCCTAATGGGGGATGGACGATTGATGACGGCGTTAAACGCATCGGCGCGCAGAATTCTGAGGCGCCGTGGTATGTGACTCTATCAGACGGCTCCTTACGCGCTGCTTTGCAGAATTCATCCGCCTATGCTCCGCTGTCTCCTCCGTTCGCTTTACGGCAGGAGGGCGGCTATCGCATCGGATTCGCGCCGTTTGCTATGGTTCTCTGGGGAACGTTAGCTGGTTTGGGATGGTGGGCGATTGCTCTGTTGCCTGTTCTGGGAAGTCTCTTCGTCTGGCTTTTACTGAGACGTTGGAACGTTGCGGCTGAAGAAGTTGTGTTTTTGCTCCCGCTCACCTTTTATGGTTTGGTTCTCTGGGAGCATTCGATTGTGCTCGCGATGGAAGCCGGAGCGTTGGTGCTGCTTTTCCGGCGCAGTTCTCGTCTGTCTATTGTTTCACTCACGCTGTCGGCTGTGTTGCTGGCCGCCGGAACACTCTTTAGGCCGGAGACGCTTTGGCTTGTGCCGGTGATTTGCTTTTGGCTTTGGTGGCGCGAGGGTGCGCGACCGGCCATGCTCGTTCTGGTGATGTCTGCGGTTCTAATTGTAGCGGGTCTTATGCTCTCGCGACCGCCCGGCGGTTCGTTGATTCCTACGCAGATTCTTGCCAATTTTCGCGCGTCAGGTGCGAATTCTTACGGCGAAGCGCTGATCGAACGCGCAGAAGCGTTCTGGATTTTCGCTCTGGCGATGGATAAAAACGTCTGGGTGAGTCTCGGATTATTGTTGATGCTGTGCGGAGGCAGTTTTCTGATTTATCTTGGAGAACAAAGACAAGCGATACGGTTTTTGGTCATAGGGGGAGCGGCGCTGTTGCTGTGGTTTTTTGTCGGGCAAGTTCGCTTATGGACGCATCATTTGCCGCCGGTGGCTCTGTTGTCGCGCAACAGTTTGTTCACTGCATTCCCGTGGCTGCTGCTCTTCTTTTTTTATGGAGCGAAGGAGGGGAAATCTTTTATCGGGATGGGTTTTGCCGTCGCGTTTCTGATTTTCTTAACGACGCCGGTTTTTCGAGGCGTGCATTGGGGCCCGCGATTGCTCCTGCCGGCGATGCCGCTTTTTTTCATCGCGTACACGCAGGGGAAAGCGCATTTCAAACAGCCCGGCTGGCTCTGGCGAAGTCTTGTAATTCTGACGATTTTACAGACGCTCAGCGGCGCGGCTTTAGTCTATGGGAGACGCGTAGAAACCGCTGAGCGGGTGCAATTTCTCAGTGGGAAAGTGCGGACACCTTTCGTGGTGCTGTCTCAATCGCAGGTGGCGGATTTGGCGTCGCTGTGGGGTTCCGCGGAGATGTTCACGGCGCAGAGTCCGGCTGAGTTGAGGCGTTTTGTGGCCGACGCACGGCGCGCTAATGTGAAAACTTTCTGGCTCTTGTTGCCGCAATCTGAAGAGGCGGAGTTTGCG
>CBDVDL010000198.1:0-4322 GCA_965372735.1 uncultured Alphaproteobacteria bacterium
TCGATGACCTTTAGGAAGGTGGATTCTTTGTTGTCATTTGGCTCTATGCGTAGTATCTTTGACAGTGAAATTCAAGGAGTTTGAGAGAACAGAAACTGGTTTATCGAAAATATCTCACAATTCTGTGTTGTCTGTTGCTTGCTGTTTCCGCTGCCCAAGCAAATTACACCTTCTTAGGCAACGTGGACAGCGCGAAAGCCATTCCATCGGGTTGTGTGCTTTATTGCGAAGGCGGCAACAATGTGCAGATTACTTTTCTGAAAGCAAACCTGTTTCGCTACACGTTGATTCGGTCTGAGTATTCCGAGCCTCTATTGGAGTATCCGCTAACACGAGTGCAGTGGGATGATGTTGGTGTGGAGTTTTCCGAAAATGATTCAAATGTTGCATTAACATCGAGCGAACTCAGGATTGAGATTCAAAAATTCCCGTGTCGCATCGTTGTTAGAAATTGCGAGGGAGAGATTTTATCCGCGGATGATAAAGGTATGGGTGTCGGCTGGGACGGTAAAGAAGTACGTTCGTGGCGTGAGATTGCGCCGTATGAGAAATTTTTTGGACTGGGTGAGAAAGTCGGGCCGGTCGATAAACGCGGTCGCGAGTGGGTGATGTGGAACGACGATTATCCGGGCTACGACGACCGCACCGATCCGCTCTATCAATCCATCCCGTTTTATATTGGCCTCCGCGATAATAACGCCTACGGAATTTATTTCAACAACAGCTACCGCACGACGTTCAATATGGGCGCGGGCAATCGGCGCTATATGTCTTTTGCAGCCGAGCAGGGAAATCTCGATTACTTTTTCATCTCCGGACCTGAAATCAGCCGTGTCGTTGAAACGTTTACCGAGCTGACCGGGCGCACGCCAATGCCACCGATGTGGTCGCTTGGTTACCAGCAATGCCGCTACAGCTATTTTCCTGACAGCGAAGTTTTGCGCATCGCGAAAACATTTCGCGAGAAACAAATTCCAGCAGATGTCATTTATCTCGATATTCACTACATGGATGACTATCGCCTGTTTACGTTTCATCCCGAACGATTCCCAAAACCGCGCGCGTTGATGAATGAGCTTGAAGACATGGGCTTCAAAGTCGTCACAATTATCGATCCGGGTATTAAAGTCGATGATGACTATCGTGTGGCTCGCGAAGGACTCGCTGGAGAGCATTTCGTTCGTTATCCTGATGATGAAATTTATATCGGCGAAGTCTGGCCGGGGCCGTCTTACTTTCCCGATTTCAGCTGTGCAAAAACACGCGATTGGTGGGCGGAATTGCTCGATGAATTTTATGATACCGGCATCGACGGTTTCTGGAACGATATGAACGAACCAGCGGTGTGGGGCAAAGCATTTCCGCAAGAAGTCATTTTCAACGACGACGGAAATTTCTCGAACCAGAAAAAGATGCACAACCTGTACGGTTTCCTCATGTGTCGCGCGACGACGGAAGGAATGAAACGTTTGCGACCGGACGAGCGGATGTTCGTTTTGACGCGCGCGGGATTCGCCGGGATTCAACGCTACAGCGCTGTATGGACGGGAGACAACGTCGCAAGCGAAGAACATCTCGAATTGGGCATTCGCATGATGCTTGGGCTGGGACTTTCCGGAGTGCCATTCGTCGGAATGGATGTCGGCGGTTTCATGGGCACGCCGTCGCCGGAACTTTACGCGCGGTGGATGCAGGTCGGAGCGTTGTCGCCGCTGTTCCGAGGGCACACGGTTTACAACAGCAGTGATCAGGAGCCGTGGTCGTTCGGTGATGAAGTCGAACGCATCAGCCGCGAAGCTATTGAGTTGCGTTATCGGTTGTTGCCGTACATCTATTCGCTCTTCTATGAAGCAAACCAGACCGGTGCGCCGCTATGGCGACCGTTGTTCTGGTATGATACGGACGACCATCGAGTGTACGACTGGGCATACCATCACGAATTCTTCGTCGGCGAGAAATTACTCGCAGCTCCAGTGACACGCGATGGGCAGTACGTAAAGAAAGTCTATCTACCAAAAGGCAAATGGCTGGATTGGAACACGGAGAAAGTGTACGACGGCGAACAGGAAATCTATGTGGACGCTCCGCTGTATCTGTTGCCGATGTTCTTAAGGGAAGGCGCGATTATTCCATCGAGAGAACCTGAGCAATTCACCGGTGAAAAACCCCTGACGAATTTGATTCTCGATATTTTCGCAAGTGAAGAATTGTCAACATTCGGTTATTACGAAGACGACGGCAAGAGCTTCGATTATTTGAACGGAAGCTACCGCCTTACGGAGTTCAGTTGTATCAAGACGCAGAGGGAATTGCGTTTCAACAAACAGCGCACACATGATAATTACAAAGCTCCCAAGCGCAAACTGGAAATTCGTTTTCATGCTGTCGTAGAGCCGAGCGATGTTTTGCTTGATGGTCGCTCAATAGATGATTATCAATACGACATTCAGAAACAAATTCTAACGGTTTCAATTCCCGACGAAGGGAAAGAACAAAAGCTGCTCATCCGGTAATTTTTAGGAGATAAGCACATGTTCGCAGGTATTGGAAATATAGATATTCTTGTCATCGGCGTGTATTTTGTCGTCGTGCTCGGCATCGGTTTTTATTTCGCGCGCAAAGAACGCACGTCGGCGCAATACTTTTTAGCGGGGCGGAATGTGGGCTGGTTTGCGATTGGCGCGTCGCTTTTCGCCACGAATGTTTCCAGCGAGCATTTCATCGGGCTCGCGGGTTCCGGCGCGGCGACAGGGATGGCCGTCGGGCATTTCGAATGGCTGGCGTGTTTGATTGTGCTGGTTCTCGGCTGGGTGTTCGCACCGTTTTATTTGCGCTCGAAAGTTTTCACGATGCCGGAATTTTTGGAACGCCGCTACGGAAGCGCGAGCCGATGGTACTTGACAATTGTCTCGATTCTGTCGTATGTCTTGACGAAAGTTTCCGTGACGCTCTTCGCGGGAGGATTGCTGCTGAAGCAGGTCATGGGATGGGACATGTACACATCCGCGCTCGTGCTGGTCATCGCCACAGGAATCTACACCATCGCCGGAGGACTCGCGGCGGTGATTTACACCGAACTCGTGCAGATGTTCGTGCTGGTCGGGGGAGCGGTGGCGTTGACGGTGCTCGGTTTGAATGAAGTCGGTGGATTCGGTGCGCTGCAGCAAAGTGTGCCGGACGGTTTTTTCAGCATGTTCAAACCCATCAGCGATCCGAATTTTCCGTGGACAGGAATTGTTTTCGGCGCGCCGATTCTGGGCATCTGGTACTGGTGCACGGATCAATACATCGTGCAGCGCGTGCTCAGCGCGAAGGGCTTAAACCACGCGCAGTCCGGGACGATTTTCGCAGGCTTTTTGAAAATCCTGCCGGTGTTTATTCTGGTCATGCCGGGCATCATCGCGCGAGCGCTCTATCCGGATATCGCCGGGGACGAAGCGTATCCGATGCTCGTGACGCGGCTGCTGCCGGTGGGCTTGAAGGGCATCGTCATCGCGAGCTTGCTTGCGGCGCTGATGAGTTCGCTGGCGGCGTGTTTCAACAGCAGCTCGACATTGTTCACGATTGACATCTATAAGAAACTGAAACCGGACGCGAGCGAAAAGCGGCTGGTGAATGTGGGACGGATTGCGACAGGCGTGCTGGTCGTGTTGGGGATTTTATGGGTGCCGTTTATCAAGTATATTTCGTCGCAGATTTATGTGTATTTGCAGAGCGTGCAGGCGTATATCAGTCCGCCGATTGCCGCGGTGTTCCTGTTCGGCGTGTTCTGGCCACGCGCGAACGGCAAGGGAGCGATTGCGGCGCTTTTCACCGGGCTTTTCTTCGGCGCGCTTCGGCTAATTACAGAGCTTATTCACAGTCAGAATCCCATCGGTTTCGCTCCATTAGCGGCGATGGCGGAAATCAACTTCCTGCACTTCGCGGTATTTCTGTTTATTCTGTGCAGCGCGGTGCTCGTGTTCGTCAGCCGCGCCACCGCCGAACCGGAAATGGCGAGCCTCCGCGGCTATACCTATCGCTACACCGAAAAAATCACCCCCCCCGCCGCCGATATTACGTCCCGACGCCTGAACATCATCTTCTCCACTCTACTGATCGCGACGGTAGTGACGCTGTGGATTATTTTCTTTTAGCCTAAATTGTAAGTGTCAAGCCTCATCTTTTTTGCGATGCAATGTAGAATTACTGCATGCTGCTACAGATAGCTTCATAGTCTGGAAGCCTCCTGGAAAACTTTGAGATTGAGAGATAAGAAACAAGGGAAGGAGTAAGTTCAATGTCGTTTGCAGGCTCAACACTCATACGTACACGAGATAGTA
>CBDVDL010000199.1:0-4319 GCA_965372735.1 uncultured Alphaproteobacteria bacterium
TGATGATATCACTTTCATCGAGCTGGTGCGCTCCACTCACGTGAATCGTCCGCGTTCGATACTTATCAAACCCGCTGAGTAGATAGTCGGTGCTCCACCGGAGAGCCGGCCAACCCCAAAAAGCAGACGACGCGACCACGAGCAGAAACATGATGAAGAACGTCCTGCGTCTGCGTTTCTGGCGGCGATAGATTTCACCCCTCGATTTCGAACGGGTCTTCTTTAAAGCCAACGGGTCTTACCTCAGGTTCCAAACGCACATCGAATTTTTCAAAAACGAGGGTGCGCACTTTGCGAATCAACGCGGCCATGTCCCCCGCCGTGGCATGACCGGCATTGATGAAAAAATTAGCGTGTTTTTCTGAAACGACCGCGTCCCCGATACGCAGCCCTTTCGCTTGGACAGCTTCAATCAGTCTGCCGCTGAAATCTCCCTTCGGGCGTTTGAAAATCGAACCCGCTGACGGAACGTTCAAAGGCTGTTTCGCGCGGCGCAGCTTCCATGCTTCACGCATCGCCGCCCAAATGGGAGCAGCGGGCATCGAATCCAGTCGATAAAAACTGCGCAAAATAATTCCTTCTCGAAGTTCGGGAGCCTTTCGGTACCCGAAGTTTATCTCACGACGCCGGAGAACCGTGATTTTACCACTGGGTTTCAGCAGTTCGAGACGCGCAAGTTTATCCGATATCGCGCTTCGAAAAGCGCCCGCGTTCATATACAAACCGCCGCCTACGGAGCCCGGAATTCCCGAGAGCTGTTCCAGACCGGATAGGCCGTGGTTTGCAGCGAAAATTGTCAAATCCAGAAGTCGTGCGGACGGGCCTGCGATAATTTCACCGTTTTCGAATTCAATCTTCGAGAAATCTCCGCGAGGATGAATCACGACTCCTTGAACGCCATCGTCCGAGACCAAGATATTCGAGCCGAACCCGAGAAAGAAAGCGTCGAGGTTTTCACTCTGTAGGATTTTACAAAGCTCACTCAGTTCCGACTGCGTGCGAGGCTCGGCGAAAAGTTTTGCCGGGCCGCCGATGCGCAAAGTTGTCCGGGGTCCCAGCGGTTCGTTTTCGCGAACATAATCGCCGCAATGTTTTCGTACGAGTTCAAATGCGTGTTCATTCGTTTTCTTCGGCACAGATTTTCTCCGCGACTTTCCAAATATCTCCCGCTCCCATGACAATGAGCAAATCTCCCTCTCGAAGTGTTTTTGCGAGGGCATCATCAATCGCGCTCTTGTCGGGGCAGAAGGTCACATCTTTGCATCCGGCGCTGCGTGTGCTTTCCGCCACCAACCGTCCGGTGATGCCGGGAAGCGGCCGTTCGCGCGCCGGGTATATATCTGCAATAAGAACGACGTCGGCTTGTGCGAGCGTTTTTCCGAATTCCTCGGCGAAGTCTCGCGTGCGCGTATAGAGATGCGGCTGGAAAAGAACCACCAGACGACGATTCCAACCGCGCCGCGCCGTTTCCAATGTCACACTGATTTCCGTCGGATGGTGCGCAAAATCACTAACGACGAGCACTCCACCGGGTTCACCGCGGATTTCAAAACGACGCCGGACTCCTGTAAAACCGCTCAGAGCTTTCGCGGCGGTGTCAAGCGGAATATCCAATTCGGCGGCGATTGCAAGAGCAGCCAGTGAATTGGCGAGGTTGTGCGGTCCGGGCGTGGGTAGTTTTACTTCGGTCACATCTTTACCGTGCTGTCGAAGCACGTAACGACATTTATTCTCGACATACTCCACATCCGTTGCCGCGTAGTCCGTATCTCCGTCAATCGAATAGGTGATGATGGGGCGTTTGATGCGCGAGATGATGGGAAGAATGCCCGGATCATCTCCGCGGATAATCGCAGCGCCGTAGAAGGGAAGACGATTGGCAAATTCCACGAAGGCATCCTGTATCTCTTCCAAGCCGAGGTATGTATCAAGGTGTTCGATTTCAATCGTTGTGATAACCGCCAGCGTCGGTGACAATTTCAGAAACGAGCGGTCGAATTCATCGGCTTCCGCAACAAGAACGCCGCCTTCGCCGCGGCGGGCTCCCGAACCGAGAGTGCGGATGATGCCGCCGACGATGAGCGTCGGATCAAGTCCGGCTTCCTGTAAAATGGTTCCGACCATCGAGGTCGTGGTCGTTTTGCCATGAGTTCCGGCAACTGCGATTCCGAATTTCATGCGCATGAGTTCAGCGAGCATTTCCGCGCGGCTGATAATCGGAATGCGGCTGTCTCGTGCGGCGCGTAGTTCGACATTTTCCGGGCGTACGGCGGATGAATAGACCACGACATGAGCGCCGATGACATTCTTCTCGTGATGGCTGATTTCGATTTTCGCACCGCAAGCGGATAAACGCGCCGTCACTTCAGTCGCGTTTAAGTCAGAGCCGGTCACGCGGAAGCCCAGATTCAGGAGAACCTCAGCGATACCGCTCATCCCGGAGCCCCCAATCCCAATCATGTGAACGTGACGAACACGGCGAAAAGGCAGTTTCATCCTATGACGTTCCTGTCAGCTCGAAAATGATTTTGGCAATATCCGTTGCCGCTTGAGGTTTGGCAAATGTTCGCATAGCGGCTGTCATTTGTTCCAAACGCGGTCTATCGTTCAGCAAGTCCGTAACAACTTGCAGAGTTTTCTCTCCTGAGAGCTCGGCATCAGCAATGCGCACCGCAGCACCCGATGTTTCATAAGCGCGCGCATTCCAATCCTGATGCTGGTGCGCCGCGAAAGGGAAGGGGACCAGAATTGCCGGGAGTCCCACGAGGGCAAGCTCGGCAAGTGTCATGGCTCCCGCGCGGCAAAGAGCAAGTGTTGCGGCGCTGTAGGCCATCGGCATTTCATGGATGAAATCGAGAATGACCAATTGATGTTCTTGAACGGCGTTGTCGCAAAGTGCGCCATCTACGTTGTTCGGCAGACCTGTTCGCCCCACCTGCCAGATGATATTCGCCTGATTCAGAATCTCAGGTAACGCTTCCGTCACGGCGCGGTTAATTGAACGAGCTCCGAGACTGCCTCCGAGCACAAGCAACACCGGTTTATCGGGATCGAATTTCCAGAACTCCCGCGCGGATTTCTGGTCGATATTCGTCAGCGATGCGCGCAGGGGATTGCCGGTGACGATGGCGCGATTCGGGTGCGGCAATCGTTGTATCGTTTCCGGGAAGTGAACGCAAATCTTTTTCGCGCGCTTCGACAGCAGTTTCGTCGTCACGCCCGGAAAAGCATTCTGTTCCTGAAGCAGCGTCGGAATTCCAAAGAGCTGAGCGCACATCACAATCGGCCCCGCGGCAAATCCGCCCGTGCCCACAACGATGTGAGGGCGATGCACAGCGAGCAGGAAAAAACTTTGTGCGAGACTCACCAAAAGCTGAAACGGAATCAGCAGCTTGTGCAGCAAACTCTTCCCGGTGAATCCCGATATCCATAAAAATTTTACCGGGAGTTTCAAGCGATGCAGCAGTCGCGCTTCAAGTCCCTGACGTGTTCCGACAAAAAGGATTTTGTGTTTTTCGGAAACATTTTTCAGCGCTTCCTGTATCGCTATCGCCGGAAACAGATGCCCGCCAGTTCCTCCGCCCGCGATAAATACGCGCAGCGAGTCGGTTTTTTTATCGTCACTCACAGGTACGGTAGCCTTGAAGATTGTGCCTGTGCTGAGGCGCCTTGCCTTGAAATATTCAGCAACACTCCCACCGCCGCCAATGACATCACGAGCGACGAACCTCCGTAACTGATAAACGGCAGCGGTTGTCCCGTAGGGGGGAGGAGTCCGACACTGACGCCGACATGAATAAAAAATCCGCAGGTCAGAGTGAATAGCGCGCCGAATGCCAGATAATATCCAAACGAGTCCGGAGCGTTTCGAGCGATTTTTACGCCCCGCCAGAGGAAGAAAGAAAAGATAATCAGCAATCCTAAACACCCTGCGAATCCGAGTTCTTCTCCTAAAATGCAGAAGATGAAATCTTTATAGGGAATTGGCAATCGAAATGACGCCCATGTGGACTCACCGAGTCCCTGTCCCCACCATCCGCCTTTTCCCAAACCAATGATGGATTGACGCACTTGAAAGCTGGCGAACATCGGATCCATGAGCCCCGTACAAAAACCTGTCAGACGTTGGTGCGTATAGGGAACGAACCATGCAACGGTAGCGAGAACGGGCGTTGAGATGAGCGTAATCAATCCTAATCGTTTGAGAGGCAAGCCGCCTAAATAGAGCATCACAAGCGAACTAATGAGAATGAGCCCGGACATCGAAACGCTGTATTCAAACAGTTATGCTGCTTATGAAAGACGAACTGATGCGAAAC
>CBDVDL010000200.1:0-4317 GCA_965372735.1 uncultured Alphaproteobacteria bacterium
GTCCGTGATGATTTCGAGTATGTTATCCACGATGAACTTGTGTTTACATCGGACTACGACAATGACGGCATAACTGAAACCGTTTGGATTTGGCGGGATGATTTAGATTTGCATGAAACGGTTTGGGAATGGTCACGTGATTCCGTGAGATGGGATGAGCCGACGGATCGCATACTGGCACGAAATGTGGAACGATTGTTATTTCGTTTTTACGACCGCTATGGGAACACCGTGCCACAAATTCTCGGCCAAAGCGGTGGAGGATCGGTTCTATTGTCCGTTCCGTTGACGAGCGGCGAACGCCGGTTAGTCGTAGAACTCGAGATGATATTGGTTTTACGATCCGAATTCGAAGACAAGCAGCGTCCATACTATACGATGTTTCCCGATGAGACTGAAACCTGTGATGGGTATCTGCGATTCTGGCTTACGACTCGGGTTTGCGGCCGGAATTTAGCGCTTGGATAGATGAAGGATGAAGAGCAAGAGGTGTAAAATGAACAACGAAAAAAAACCTCGGCAGCGAGAAAAAAAGAGAGCCCAAAAGGGAATGGCTCTCGTCCTGACGATCATTCTCATGACAATACTCTTGTTTGTCACGGGAACCACAGCCATCCGCACGATTGGACAGGCACGTGTGACGGCACGAGATGTGGATGCGCTTCGAACATTTTATGCGGCAGAGGCAAGTACCGAATGGGCGGCAGCAGAATTACAAAACCTGCTGCTAACGAATCTTGCTCCAACGCAGCAGGATATAGACGCGCTTCCTCAGCCGCCGCTTGCAGGATTTACTTTCCCGACCTATTCGATTTCGGCGCAGGGAACCCGTACCCAGCAAGTCCTTACATCCGGGAACTATATTGGTCTAATCGGATTTGTTCAAAAGTATCAACTTCTCTGTGGAGCCGCAAGTGGGCGGCATACATCACAGATTGAACAAATCATTGAGCATCAGTTCATTCCCCTATTCCAATTCGGAGTCTTTTATGATGAAGATTTGGAGATTTTTCCGGGACCCCAGATGACATTCGCCGGCAGAATACACACGAACGCGGATCTGTACATGGGCGCCGAATCCGGAATTTCGTGCAATTCGTATGTAACGGCGGTGGGAGATATTTGGCATTATCGTAAAGACGGCAGTCATGTAGATCCCCCCGGTTTCGTGAATATTCGCGACCATCAGGGTGTCTATCAGGATATGTGGACCGGAGCTTATTGGCTCGACGAGAGACAAGCAACGTGGGCGACCGAGGCTATTGAACGCTGGGGCGGAATGGTTCGGGATGGTGCCCATGATATGCACACTCTGAAGCTGCCTCTTCCTCCGGCAGAAGATATGCATGTCATCGTCGAGCGTGGTGTTCCGGGGGATACACAGGAACTGATTGACGCAAAGTACTGGTACAAAGCTGGCGTGCGAATCGTCGATGGTGTTATGGTTGACAGCGGTGGGACTTCTCTGAATCCGCCCGCCGGAGTGTGTGACTACGTAGTGGATGCATTTCGTGACGGGCGAGAAGGAAAGTGGATGGATGTGATAGAGCTGGATATCGCCGCATTGGTTGCTGCCAGGCTTAGTCCCAACAATGGGATAATCTATATCTCTGGCTTAGGCTCGGGAGATGCGGTCCGAATCCGAAACGGTTCGCAGTTGCCGACAGGAGGATTGACGATTGTCACCGATAATCCTCTTTATACGTATGGGGATTATAATACCGTTTCCAAAAAGGGTTCAGCGCTTATCTGTGACGCGATTACGATTCTGTCGGGCAACTGGAATGACGCCTTATCGAATCAATCTTTGAATCAGCGGATCCCTACAACGACTTGGGTAAATGCGTGTATCATGACCGGACACGTGGAGACGAATTATGGCAGCACCTACAGCGGGGGCCTGGAAAATCTGCCTCGTTTTCTCGAGAAATGGTCGGGAGTCACCTTTTCGTTTCGTGGCAGTATTATCGACCTCTGGTTCAGCCGTCAGGCAACAGGGACTTGGAGCTATGGCAGCTATTACCAAGCTCCCAACCGTAACTGGGGATTTGACACTGATCTTTTAAATCCCGCGAACTGGCCTCCGGGAACTCCGCGGGTTCATGTCATTCAACGTGCAAACTGGCGACAAATAAGCTGAGAAACATGCTATCAAAACTACTGAATCGCAAACGACCGCCTGCAGAACAGGTGCGGGATTTAATGCGCCAGAAGAAATGGCAGAAGGCGCTGCCCGAACTTGAAAAACTTGCTCGAGCGGAAGAACAGAATTTCAGTATCTGGAATACTGTAGGAGATGTGCATTTTCGATGCGGCTCGCCTCGGGAAGCTATCGAAGCTTGGCGACGAGCCATTGATGGATTTACCATCGAAGGACTCTATGAAAATGCGCTGGCTATCGCAAGGAAAGCCCTGCGGGCGGTTCCGGGCGAGATGGAGTTTCATCTGACTCTGTCCGAACTGTATTTAGCCATGGGTTATGATGCAGATGCTTTAAGCTCGCTGGGAACGTACTTACGCACCTGCTCCCGTTCGTCCGAGCCCGAACTCCGCACTTTCTTCCGGAAAGTCATCGACAGCTCACTGCAGCACCCTCATTTACTGGAAGAAATCCTGCCGCTTTACCGTGAGGCGGGCGTCGAAGACGAGGAACTCCAAAGAGACCTGGAGACCTTTGTGAATTCCAGAAAAGTCGCAACAGAATATTCCGAACCACTGGTGGCAACATCGGAGAAGAAAGAGGAAGCACCGCCGCCGGAGTCTTCTCATTCGTATGCAGGGAATCAAGACGGCTTGATTACTCTGGGAGCGGGAGTGGGAGCAACAGCCATAGAGGAATTTCAGGATGAATCCGCGTCGTTCGCCAACGATATTCAAACCCAGGCGACGTTGGAAGATACGCCAACAAGACAGAAAAAAACACACGCATCCACCAGTGAGGTCATTGCCGACGGAGAAGGTCGGGATCACTATGACCTGGGAATCGTCTATCAGGAAATGAAGTTATGGGACGCTGCCGTCGAAGAATTTGAAAAGGCGCGTCAAGATGAGAGTTATTGTTTCCGTGCGAGCCTGTCTCTGGCGGAATGCCGGCTTGCCATGCAGGATCCAAAGCGCGCATTGGAACTTCTTGAAGCAGTCGAGAAAAGCGAAAATGAACCTCTGGAAATGCAGTTGCGTTTGGAATTCGCCAAGGGAGAAGCACAGGAGACGCTGGGAAATCTAAAACAAGCCTTGGCTCATTTCGAAAACATTTCCCAGCAGCAAGAAGGATTTGGAAATGTGAAAGAGAAGATACAGGCGCTGAAACAACAAATGGTGAACGGCGGGGACTAAGACGCGGAAGTGACGCGTGAGGGTGGGGGATTATTGCGATTGACTTGGGTAAACCTATGGCAACAAACTTTCAAGAGTTATTAGAACTTCTCTTTATTCGCAAGGCGAGTGACCTGCATATGCGTGTTGGCGCACCGCCGGTCTTGCGCATTGACGGTGATCTGTATGCAACGCAAGAAGCGAAGCTTACCTCTCAGGAAATCGAAAAATTCCTGCAGAGCGTTCTCTCAGAACAGCAATTTCAAACCTTTATACGGGAAAAGGAATTCGACTTCGCACTGACCGTCCCCGGCCATGGCCGCACACGTGTCAATCTTTATTTCCAGAAGGGGACACCCGCGGCAGCGCTTCGTTCCATTAAAACGCAGATTCCCTCCTTTGACGAACTCAATTTGCCGGAAATCTTGAAGAAAATCTCCGATTATCGGCGAGGATTCGTTCTCTTAACCGGAGCGACAGGTTCCGGAAAATCCACGACCATGGCGGCAATTATCGATCGAATTAATTCGACTCGAAGCGCAAATATCTTGTGTATCGAAGATCCGATCGAATACCTATTCACAAATAAAAAATCCCTCATCGCGCAGCGGGAAGTGAAAATCGATACGATGCATTTCTTCACAGCGATGACACATGCGCTTCGAGAAGATCCTGACGTTATTATGGTCGGTGAGATAAGGGACCCGGATACGATGATTATGGCTCTTCAGGCCGCTGAAACCGGTCATTTAGTTCTGACGACGCTGCATACTCTGAACGCTCTGGAAACGGTGAACCGGCTTATTTCGTTCTTTCCCTTATCGGAACAAGCTCAGGTTCGAACGATGCTCGGAGGTACATTGCAAGCCATTGTTTCGCAGCGCCTGATTCCGCGCAGCGATAAACCCGGGCGCGTGCCGGTCGTAGAAGTGCTGGTCAACACAGCGGCTGTGCGGGAATGTTTGGAAGATCAAGATAAGATGTCTATGATTACAGGGCTTG
>CBDVDL010000201.1:0-4313 GCA_965372735.1 uncultured Alphaproteobacteria bacterium
GTCGTATCAAATTCGAAACGAATCCCCCCCCCGAATGCTCTGAGCAGACGCTCATAGGTAATTTCCACCCAGTTCAAGGCGACCATGTCGTTGCCCCCTGAAATACCGTCTCCTGTGGCGCTGAGCGAAATAACATTCATGCCATGTACCAGATCCCGATTGGTGATGCCTCCGCTCAGAGGATCCGGGACAGTCTCGAGAATAACAGAGGTCTGACTGTACCATGAGGTCTGATCATCCGTCTGGGAAATTTGCCCAATCGTCAGACCCTCGTCCGTGTGACCATTGAGATAGAGAATCGCCCGGTGGTGTCCCGCATTCGGAACCGGCTTTTGAGGATTAAGGAAAGTGATTCCCTGTAAAGCCGCGCGAACGATGACCTGATGGATACTCGCCAGAGATTGAGTATCCGGATGGGTTATGTAAATCGGAATGTCTATCGTCTCAAACCCACCGGCTCCACTCGAATAGAACCAGTGATCCATGATGACTCCGTAGGGCCCAAGCTCAGCTAATCGAGTGGGATAAGGCGACGCATTTCCTCCCATGGTAAGCTGATTGTAGTAGTTATCTTCCTCGAAGTGAACCGTTGTCTTAAGGAAAAGCACCGGTTGCCCGACCATCGGTTCCCATTCCGCGTTCTCTTCACCCAATCTCAAACCATACGGCCCGTTCCAGGAAAACCAGTAAACATTTTCATCTGACCACGGATCTTTGTAGAAGGTCTCGCTGACGTGGGAATAGGTTTGCCGATTCTCAATCCCATAAAACTCCAGATAGTCCTGCAGGTTAAAGACACCATCAGCTTCCCCCTCGACAAAAATAGGAATTTCTCGCCCGCGAACTTTCAGCTTGATGGTCCGTGGATCAATTTGATTCACCGGAACTTCCGCCGACGCGAGCATTTCCTGCGTTACGCGATAGACCCCTTCTTCATCCACGATAATTTTGAAGCGCTCAGAGAACTCGTCCTGAACGCCCAAAATAGAACTTTCGCGGTCTTCGATTTTATGTGTCGGAAGGGCGGCGGGGGACAGAGGGCCGAGAATGCCTGAGAGAAGTGTTTGTTCATTGGGTGCGTCAAAACGCCGATTTAAAGCTTCCGGTGTTCCTTCCCAATCCGGCAGAAGTAAACGAATCCGGATGCAACGCGTCCATTTGAGAGTGTGATGACGCGGATCTGTCTGAACCGGATAAAAGCGCACACTCATCAGCCGATGCCCGCGGAAAACCCCTCCTTCGAAGAGCTCAACCACGCGCTGCGGCCAAACACCCGCACCAACCTCAGCCTGCAGACCACTCCGACCGTCCCCGTGACTCTCGAACAGAGCGCCATTATCGAAAAGGCCTTCGTGACGAGGGTCAATGATTTTATCTTCCGAGGCGGGGCGAAATGATGGTAGAGGGAACGTCTCCTCTTCACGGCTCAGTATCTGAAGCTGGATATCGCCGGGTGGACAATCCACAGGCTGCGACAGAATCGGCACAACAGGAAATCCGGGTTCCTGAAGAAGCGCGGCACCCGCGATACGGAATTCCAGCACTTCTCCCGTCTCGGAATCCTTATAAGTCTGATAAGGCGGACATTCAAATTCAATGACGATTTCCCGAGAAGAATGCGAAATTAGCCGTATCTGGGCCTTTTGCAACTCGCCAGACTGCGCCTTTTTCTGGATAAGCACCGGATTACTTCGAGGCGCTGCCCATCCTACAACCGTTGCGAGAACCGCAAAAATAGAAATCAGAAAGATTTTACGCCAAACTGGAGTCATATTGGACATATCTTCAATATAAACAAAAAATCGCTAAAACGCTTCACCCTTTTCAACCCAAGAAATTGCCTCGCCTCGAATCCGGCGAGATTCCAATGTAATACTTGTGGTTTTCGGGGCAAAAAAACGCCTTAGCGAACGGTCAAATGGTCGTTCCTTACTGTGGGTATGAAAAAATAGGAAACTTTTTCCAATTTGTCAAGCGGAACGTTCACACCAAGCGCCTTTACCCTCGGGAAATTTCCTTAATATCCCTTTAACAAGCTTCTTTTAACTGCAAGCATTGCGCCATTTTTTTTGCCTTGCCTCATACCATAAACTTTCTTATATTAATAAAAATCTATCTGAGAACCTGCTATATGCACCTCAGGCTCGATATTTCGAATGCCCTCAGCCCCCCGGCTACTCTGGACGGCATCCCTCCGAGTACACTTAAAAAATTACAACCACAGCTGAGTGCGGCAATTGAGCGCCTGAGGCAGCAACGGCAACAAGGGAACGCTCCGTTTCTTGACCTGCCGGATGATCAAACGACTATCAAGCTTTGCCGGAATGCTGCCGAGCGCAGTAAGAGTTTCGAGAATTTCGTACTGGCAGGTATCGGCGGCTCTGCGCTGGGGCCATATGCTCTCTTTCGCGGATTGGCGCATCCCTTTCACAATCACCTGGATGCGTCCAAACGTCAGGCTCCTCGCTTTTTCGTTCTGGACAACATTGATCCCGATACAATTAGTTCTTTGTTTGATTTAATTGATCCTTCGCGTACGCTCTTTAACATTATTTCGAAATCCGGTTCCACCGCTGAAACCGCCGCCGCTTCTCTCGTGATTTTTGATGCGTTGAAAAGGAGCGTCGGGAAAAAGTGGAAAGAACACATCGTCGTTACGACCGACCCTGAAAAAGGCGATTTGCGGCAGCTCGTTCGGGAAGAAAATCTTGAGGCTCTGCCGATTCCTCCCAGTGTCGGCGGTCGGTTTTCTCTTCTGACACCTGTAGGTTTGTTCCCGGCCTTTTGCCTCGGTCTGGATGTTGAGAATCTGCTGGCCGGGGCCAAGACAATGGCGGATGTCTGTTTGAAAGCGGCTCCTCGTGAGAATCCCGCCGCGCTTTTCGCGGCGATGCTGTACGCTTTTGATACGCAGCACGCGCGTCCCATCCAAGTGATGATGGCTTATGCCGACCGGTTGCTGCCACTCGCTGATTGGTGGCGACAACTCTGGGCGGAATCTCTCGGCAAACGCTTGAGCACGGACGGCAAGGAAATTTTCGTCGGCCCGACGCCGGTGAAAACTCTGGGAGCCACCGACCAACATTCGCAGGTGCAGCTCTACATTGAAGGCCCGCAGGACAAGGTGTTCATTTTCCTCGAGGTGCAGAAATTCGAGAGCAACGTACCGCTACCTCCGGCTTTCGATCATCTCTCCAGCCTCGAATACCTCGGCGGCAAAACGATGAACCGCCTGATGGCCGTGGAATGCAGCGCTACGCGAGAAGCTCTGACGAATGCAAAGCGACCCAACATCACGCTGAAATTCCCGAAAGTCACCGCCGCCGCTTTGGGAGAGGCGTTCATGCTTTTCGAAATCGCCACGATTTACGCCGGCGCGCTCTACAACGTGAATCCATTGGACCAACCCGGCGTGGAACATGGCAAGATTCTGACCTACAAGGCGATGGGACGGAAGGGGTATGCTGAAGGGTAGGAGGAGAAGAGCCATTGCTCAACCTATCGCCGCATCTGACCGCTGGGATTGAGGTGTGATTGAGAGTTTTGTGGTTTATGAAGGTTATTTTCTGCTCATAGAGTTTGGTGATAATCCTCCCCACTGTAGGTGAGCTTGGTCGTTATGTGCAAGGAGAAAATATGAACTGGTTGCAAGTACTGGGACCATCCCTACTTATGGTGCTCGGAGGAATCATAACTTGGTTCATTAAATCTCGTGTGGAAGAACTCCGTGCTACAGAGGAAAGACTGCGAGAAGAACGCAGGAAGATTTATGGCCAGTTATTGGACCCCTATATTCATCTTCTCGCTGACATAAAGGGTCAAGGCCCAGGTCAAGCAATAAAAAAGATTACTTCGCTTGAATACCGGAAGACTGCATTTGATCTAAGTCTGCTCGGCTCTGACAAGGTAGTCCGTGCCTATAATGCTCTTATGAAGCATATAAACGAGGCCGAGTCCACAGGGAAACAAAACCCAAAAGAAATGATGCATCGGTGGGGTAGCCTTCTCCTTGAAATTCGCAAAAGTCTCGGAAATGAGAAAACCAAACTTGACGAGCTTGATATGCTCCGAGCGATGATCAAAGATATTGACAGTTTTTTTAAGTAACATTTACACATAACAACTCGCTACCGCCGACCTCACTTCGCTCGGCGGCTCAGTTCAAATGCTTGGGCAACAAAGTTCAGAGGTTTGTCGACGCAACTATGATTGTGAAAGTCGTGCGAAAGGCGAATCTGCAGGATTTTTCGGAAATCAAGGAGAATCTTGCTTATTGGATGTCCAAGAGTCCTTCGGAACGTGTCGCCGCGGTT
>CBDVDL010000202.1:0-4257 GCA_965372735.1 uncultured Alphaproteobacteria bacterium
GCGCCGTTCGTAATCGGCAGGATGATTTCATGGTGAACTAACAGCGATTTCAGGTGAGCGTCGCCGTTGTCCTCGCCGGTGCGATGATGGCGGTAATCTCCAAACGGCGCGAGTTTTTCCAGCCATTCATCAATATCAGCCAGCAAACCGTCTTCCGCATCATTCACCCAGACACCCGCCGTGATATGCATCGCCGAAACGAGTGCCATGCCTTCTTGCACGCCCGATTTCGAAACCGCATCGGCGACTTCGTCTGTGATATTGATATACTCCCGCCGCTTGCGCGTGTTGAACGTCAGGTATTCCGTGTGTGATTTCATCTATGGAAACTCCGAGTTGATTTGTTTCAACGATCCCCTTGTTCCTGCAGTTCAGCTAACCACATATCGGTTTCTTTTTGCTTTTTAACAAACTTGTTTCCGGCGATTACATACTTTCCGGAGCGAACTTCGCATAGTGTTTTGCACTCAATATCAGGATCCAAAGTAAAGCGCCAAAGCTCTTCACCGCTAGAGTCCATTTTTATCAACACTGAACGAGTACTCCATTCATCCCGATCAACCTCATGAATCGCATTTCCATTAGTCCCAACGATAAAATTTCCATCGGACAGTTGCTTGATAAAGAGATTAAGCTTCCAGCCCTGCCCAACAAAGGGAAAAGTGCGACTCCATAAGCTGTCACCATTTGTGTTAACCTTAATCATCAGAATCTCATAGCCGTCTAGAAATCTCGGATTCTGAACTCTCCCATTTACAACACGACCTTTGGGAAGTTCAGAATCAAGCTTCTTTCGTGTCCCGACCATCAGGTATCCACCATCAGCGGTCTTGGCAACGTCATGGCATTCCTCTTCAACTGCAGGATCGCCTAATATTTTGTGTCGTGATTGATATAAGTCTTGCGATAATTCAGAAAACTCGGACATCCAAAAATCATGCCTAGGCTCAGGTGGCTTATTGCGCATTTCGCCGAGTCCCTGTTCTTTACGAATTCTCTCCTCTGATCTATCAACCCAACGCTTAGAGGTACCAAACACGTGACATACACGGCCACGTCCACCGGACTCGACTGGAAAGACCGAAACGCATGACTTATCAGCACCATTAAGAGTTATACTTTTATCAGGCTTGCCTCCTTTTGAGGCCACCTTGGGGTTGTCTTTGGCAATCCAAGCCATTTCGGCATTAGGATATTTCTCGCTGTCTTCTAGACGCAAACTACCTGTTAAGATAAGATCACCGTCTTTAGCAAGTGCTATAGCTGTACAACTTGAGTGTTGGTGATTTCGAAACTCACACCCGAATCCATTAGTCCGTTTTCCCTCGCTATCAATTGTAATAGCACAATAATGAAAAAAATCATCAGGTGTATAGCCGCCGCCTATTATATAGCCTTCAGGAACTTCGATAGCATCGTTGCACCTGCCTTTTCCAAGTGTCTTGCTCCAAAGCCCATATCCGGTGGAATCCGTCTTTACCATCCAGAGACCAACTGGTCTATATGATTTGGTACCACCGAGCAAAACATAGCCCCCATCCGGTGCTTGAAAGACGGCTGTGCAATACTCGCTATCGTATCCGCCATATGTGTTAGACCAGACTATTGTAGGGCTCTGTGCAAACGCACATGAAATGAGGCAAATGGCGATTATGAACGTAAACCATAATTTTGTCATGAGAAAACCTCTCCAGCTAATTCAGTTTAGAAAATTTATTTCGAAATGTTCCCAACAAAATGTAACTAATACCTTTCAGACACAACTCTCGTCTTCAACTGCGAGATGTAATCGGTGATGTTGATGTCCTGCGGGCAAGCATCCATGCAATTAAAAATCGTATGGCAACGCCACAAACCCGACCTCGTATTCAGCATTCGATAACGTTCCTCAGCGCCTTGGTCGCGTGAATCAAAAACAAAACGATACGCTTTCAACAGCGCCGCAGGTCCAAGGTATTCTTTGTTTGCCCAGAACGACGGGCATGATGAGGTGCAGCAGTTGCACAAGATACACCATGACGCTTCTTCGATTTTTAGCTGATCCTCTTCGCTTTGATAACGCTCCGTCGTCGGAGGTTTGCTGTTGTTAATCAGATAGGGTTTGATGGCTTCGAATTTCTCCCAGAACGGTTCCAAATCAATCACCAAATCTCGCAGGATGGGAAATCCCGGCAGCGGCTCAACATGAATCACTTTGCCTTTCAGAAATTCCACCTGTGTCTTGCACGCGAGGCAGTTGATACCGTTGATTTTCATGCCGCAGGAACCGCAGATACCGCTGCGGCAGGAACGACGATACGTCAGCGTGCCGTCCAGCTCGCCCTTGATAGTATACAGCGCGTCCAGCACCGTACAACCCGATGGACAGTCGATTCGGTACGTTTGGAAATGGGGCTTTCCATTCTTTTCAGGATCATAGCGGAATATTTTGAATGTGCGTTCCATTTAATATTTCCTCTCCATCGGCTGGTAATTTTTGATGATCACCGGTTTGTAATCGAAGGTGATTTTGCCGTCTTCACCGCGCCACGCCATTGTGTGCTTCAGCCAATTGTCGTCATCGCGCTTGGGGAAATCGGTGCGCGAATGTCCACCGCGGCTCTCGTTTCGATTCAAAGCTCCTTCGACAATGACCTCGCAGAATTCAAGCATGTGCTCGAGTTCGATAGCCTCCATGAGATCAGAATTGAAAATCTTCGTCTTATCATCAATCTTGATATGACGGAATCGCTCGTGAAGGTCTTTCAAAATCTGCTTCTGTTTCGTCAGTTTTTCAGACGTCCGGAACACGCCGCAGTTCTCTTCCATCGAATCGCGAAGGTCCTGGCGAATGCGAATGACTTTTTCCTTGCCGGTGCCGCCAAGCACACGATTCATTTCATCCTGCGCGGCTTTCTCGGGATTGTCAGGCAATGCTCCATGTTTCAGCTTGCCGATGTCCGCGCAAATCGCCTTCCCCGTGCGGCGACCATTCGCGGCAGCATCCAACAGTGAATTCGTCCCCAACCGGTTCGCGCCATGCACCGAAACACACGCGCATTCCCCGGCGGCATAAAGCCCTTCAACGATGGAATTCTTCGCATCGTATATCACGCGCCCGCCAACCGTAACCGGAATGCCGCCCATCGAATAGTGCGCTGTCGGTTGAATCGGAATCGGTTCCTTGATGGGATCAATCGCCGCGAAGTCAAGACACAACCCCTTGATTTGTGGAATAACGGCGGTGATTTTTGCTTCACCGAGGTGCCGGATGTCCAGATAGACATGATCTTTGTTCGGGCCGCAACCGCGCCCTTCAAGAAGCTCGGTTTGAATCGCGCGAGCAATCATATCACGCGGCGCGAGTTCCATCAGCGTCGGCGCATAGCGCTCCATGAAACGCTCGTTTTCTCCGTTTAAAAGATACGCGCCTTCACCACGTGCGCCTTCGGAAACTAAGATTCCTTGCTTGTAGAGTCCCGTCGGATGAAACTGCACGAATTCCATATCTTCAATCGGCAAACCGACGCGCGTGCAAAGCGAGAGACCGTCGCCAGTGGACGAGTGTGCATTCGACGTAATCTTGAACGCCCGGCCGTAACCGCCAGTCGCGAACATCACCGCTTTTGCATGGAAAACGTGTAGCCCGCCATTGATAATATCCCACGCAACGAAACCCTGACAGACATTGTCCTTAACAAGCAGCGACATCGCCTGAAACTCATTGTAGAAACGCACCTGATTTTTGATGCATTGTTCGTAAAACGTGTGCAGCAGGACATGGCCTGTGTAATCCGCCGCGTAGCACGAACGTCGCACGGCCACCTTCCCATGATTCAAACTATGACCGCCGAATTTGCGCTGGTGAATCTTGCCTTCTTCAGTCCGGCTATAAGGCACGCCCATGTGCTCGGTTTCATAGACGACTTCCGGTGCTTCGTTGCACATATTCTCGATAGCATCCTGATCCCCAAGATAGTCCGAGCCCTTCACCGTATCAAATATATGAAATTCGACACAGTCGTCGGAATCAACGTTCTTTAACGTCGCGGCAATACCGCCCTGCGCCGCGCCGGAGTGTGAGCGTGAAGGATAGAGCTTCGTGAGAACGGCGACATCGGCGACTTTGCCGATTTCAAGCGCCGCGCGCAACCCCGCCAAACCTGCGCCAATAATAATTACATCATGTTTATGCGTCATTGCCCATCCTCCACAATTGACCAAAGGGCCTGATTTTCTTCAGCGGGCTGAGCCACGCCGGTTACTTTCCGAACAGGC
>CBDVDL010000203.1:0-4213 GCA_965372735.1 uncultured Alphaproteobacteria bacterium
AAGGGTAACGAAAAAGTGCTGGAGATTGGAACCGGTTCGGGCTATGCTGCGGCAGTTCTGGCACAAATCGGCTGCGATGTCTATACGATTGAAATCGTCCCCGAGCTGGCCAAGCGCGCCCGGGCAAGCCTTGATGAGGCGGGATTTCCTCAAGTGCACACGCGCGCGGGGGACGGCTATTTCGGATGGCCTGAAGAAGCTCCGTTTGATGCCATCATTATCACTGCCGCTCCGGAAAAAGTGCCGCAAACGCTTTTCGAACAACTCAAGCCCGGAGGGTATCTGATAGCGCCGGTAGGGCCGGAGTTCGGCGTGCAGAATCTGCTGCGTTACCGGAAAACCGACGAAGGCACGATGGTTGCGGACACATTGATTCCTGTTGTTTTCGTCCCGATGACGGGCGAAACCGAACGGAAAGAGAAATGAGACCGTTCGAAGTGATTTCTTGAAGACTCGCTGAGCCGGGTTCAGCGCAGGTTTCCTTATGCCAAACGATGAACTATCGCGCGTAACCCGGCCGGAACTATCAGACTATTCCAAAAGGAAACAGCTTTTCCTTTCATCCCTAAACCAAGGAGAATATCATGGAGCAGACCAAAGGATTCTTCGGAGCGCTTTTTGACTTCACCTTCACGGAGTTCATCACCTCAAAGATGATCCGGTTGTTGTACATTCTACTCATTATCGCTGTGGGTATCGGGACGATTGTTTTCATCGTCGGCGCTTTCGCGAAATCGGCGGCATTGGGAGCGTTGACGCTTCTGGTTCTCGGACCGATTGCTTTTATCGTGGGTGTGATTTGCATCCGGATATATATGGAAATCATTATCGTCCTTTTCCGTATTGCCGAGAACACAACGATAATTGCGAAGTCTCATAAGTCAGAGACGCCGCCGGAAACAACACAAACATAGACTGTAATCTAATACATATCGACATCACATGGCGGCTCGGCGCAGCATTCACTTTCTAATACCCATCGCTGTTCTGTTTGTTCTCGTGCGCCTTGTGTATTTGCGTCAGCTTGAAAGCAGTCCGCTCCTCGAGTTGCTGACGCTTGACGCCGCGTATTATCATCAGTGGGCTATGCGGCTTATGCAGGGTCTGGGACATTCTCCGGGCCCTTTTTTTCTCTCGCCTTTGTATCCCCTGTTTCTCAGCGGCATTTATTTGGGTTTAGGAGCGAATCCTGCCGCCGCCGTCGCAGTTCAAATCTTTCTTTCCACAGGAACGCTCATCGTTCTCTTCTTGGCGGTCAGGATTTTCTTTGACGATACCGTCGCTGTCTTTACAAGTTTGCTTGCGCTTCTCTATGCTCCGTGGCTCTATTTTGACGGGATGCTTCTGACCAGCAGCCTTATTCTTTTTCTGAATGCGCTGCTGCTGTTTTTTTTGGCGCATCTGCTTTACAGCAAAACTTCCCACGGATGGCTTTGGCTGGCGGCAGGGATTGTAGCGGGCTTGTCCGCGCTTGCCAGACCGTCAGTTCTGCTTTTTGTTTTGCTGCTGATTATCTGGTTTGGATTGAGAAGAGGCAAGAACGTTCTCGCATCCGGCAAACTGCGATGGCGCGCCGTCGCTGTTCTTATTTTGGGTGTTCTGGTGCCGCTCGTTCCTGTGTTGGTGCGCAATATGACTGTCGGAGGCAGTTCCTTTTTGACGACTTCATCGGCTGGAATCAATTTTTATATCGGCAATCGCGTCGGCGCATTCGGCGCGCTTGAAGAACTCCCGTGGCTTGAAGCATCAGACCCGCAAACCGAGGCGAAGCGCTATCGCGAAGAAGCCTCGCGGCGCGCAGGACGCTCACTCACTTTGGAGCAGGCTTCGCGCTACTGGATGGGGGAAGGTTTGCGTGACATCGTGCGCCATCCGGGCGCATGGCTGCAAACCCAAGCTCGCAAATTATGGCTGACCGCTCAGGGTGGCGAGATTCGTACGAATTTAGGTTTTGCATCGGTGAAGAGTTTTTGCCCGACGGTACGGTTGATGCCGCTGACCTGGGGGCTGCTGTTTCCTCTGGCTGCGGCAGGTTTTTTTCTCTACCGTCGCCGCAAACGAGAAACCACACTTCTGATGCTTTATCTCGCCGCCTATCTGATAATCAATTTGATATTCTTCGCGGCTTCCGAGTATCGCTACCCGATGATTCTGGTATTTCTGCCATTCGCGGCGCAGTTTTTCGTCGGGATATTTCGTGAACTGCGAGAGAGACAATTCAAAAAGATTCTCTGGGCAATCGCTATTTACATTGTCGCACTTGTTGTTGTAAATTTCCCGTCCCAGCTCCGAGCCGAACTGACAAATCCGTCGATTGATTTCTTTAATCTCGGCAGTGAGGCGGTGAATCGCGGTCAAATCGAAAAATCTATTCCGCTGTTCACACGTGCCTTGGCAGCACAGCCCGATTATCGGCATGCGCACCTTGAACTCGCACGGTCACTCTGGCAAGTCGGCAACTACGACGACGCTCGCCGGGAATTCGAGGAAGCGAACATGGCTCCGCCTGACACGCTTCATGGGGAACCTCTTAGCCGAATTTTACATGAAATAGGGATGCTCTTTGAGGAGGGGGAATATGACGAGGCTCTGTATTATATCGATAGCCTTTTCAGGTCGGAAGCCGCCACGCCGATGGAAGTGCTCGCGCTGCGCGGTGAAACTTTTGAGAAGCTGCATCGCTTCAAAGAGGCGGCGCAAGTGTATCTTCGGATTGCGTCGCGTGCGTCGGAAAATCCTGAGTGGCCTTATCGCGCAGCGCTGGCGATGCGTTCGACAGGAGATACTGCCGCCTGCGATTCTCTGCTTGAGACGGCGCTCAACATCTATCCGGCCTATGCGCCCGCTCGCGTCGAACTTGCGAGTAACGCTCTGGCGCGCGGCGATACGGCAGCCGCTCGAACACAGCTCACCGAACTGCGCCGCATCCGAGTTCCTGTTGATTCCATTCGACAAAAGATTGGAAAGTTAGAGAGGGTAATTGACGAGCCGGCAGGAGCCAGCCCGTAGGTGAGGATTTCCGCCGTTGTGGGTGTGTCACCCGCAATGGGTTCTTGGCTGTTCAACATTCCAGGCAAATCAGGGGGGGCGACTGCGGGGGGATGCAAGGGGGGTAACCTTTAAAAACTCGCCGCGAGTGGGTGCCCTCATCCCTCGCGTTCCATTTCAGGCGGGAGCCAGCCCGTAGGCAACAAAAAAAACCTAGCGGCAGGCTCCTGCCTGTCGTCTGCGAAACACGACATAAAAAAGCCACAGTCTTATCGGCTGTGGCTTTTACGTATTGTTATTTAATAAAACGTCTGCTACGGTTTCTCGATTTGCATTTTCATCATCATCAGGCCTGTCAGCAGCTTCGGGTAAAAGTCCGTGGATTTCTGCGGCATGCGTTCGTTCTGCAGCGCGACATCACGAACCTGCTCGACGCGGGTGGGATTGACAAGGAACGTCGCTTGTACGGTGCCGTCGCCGACTCGGTCGAGCGCTTTATCACGATTTCTGCCATAAAGAACATTCGTTTGAGCTTCCAGAGCTTTCGCGTCGATTCCTAAGAGTTTGTCCAAGATAAGCGTGTGCAGAATATTGACATCGAGCGCTTTCGACGCAGCGGAAAATCCTGCCGGAGCGGCGTTATCCATCAACGCCAGTTCTTTCAAACGGAGCAGGTAATACGGTTCTTTGGCACCAACGGCGCGCAGTCCGAAAACATGGTCGTCGCGCCCTTTGTCCATGAGCGCATAAAGCTTATCGGGCGTCGAGCAGGGTTCGACATGGAACCATGATTCGAGTCGCTGAATAAACGTTGCGCCGTCGAAATTCTTCACGCTGTGAATGATGCGATGCGTCGGAAGCACGACGAGTCCCGGGTCTTCCATCGGGAAAAGTGCCATCATGCGATGCGTAAACGTCTCGATGCCTTTGGGCTTCCAACCCTCTTGCAGGCATAGGCGTTTGAAATTCTGCGCGGTTTCGAAACGATGATGTCCATCGGCAATCAGCAATTCTCTTTCCGCGAGCAATTCCGTTAAATCCTTTTGGATTTTCGAGT
Source organism: uncultured Alphaproteobacteria bacterium (assembly GCA_965372735.1). Taxonomy (GTDB): domain Bacteria; phylum Electryoneota; class RPQS01; order RPQS01; family DYHQ01; genus JAUXGA01. The sequence continues at coordinate 4,046 of CBDVDL010000203.1, forward strand.
CCGTGATTTGCCAGACCCGGTGCGTTTCGCCGAAGTCATCCTTCACATCCATAATCGGAGCGGAATCAGCTATCGCCACATCCATCATCTCGACAGCCTGATTCTTCGCATCGGAGAAGAGCATGAAGATAAGTTCGTCGCTGGCTTCAATCCGACGCAGCAGCCGCA
>CBDVDL010000204.1:0-4186 GCA_965372735.1 uncultured Alphaproteobacteria bacterium
CGAAGATATTGATTGGCTCTTTCCACATCAAGCGAATATCCGTATCATGGAAGCAGTGGCCAAACGCTTGCGCATTCCACGTGAACAAGTCTTCATGAACATTCACAAATACGGAAATACTTCGGCAGCTTCAATTCCTCTGGCTTTGGATGAAGCCCGCAGGGAAGGAAAATTAAAGCCGGGGCAAACCGCTCTCGCCGTCGCTTTCGGAGGGGGGTTTACGTGGGGAAGCGCTGTCATTCGCTTTTAATCGTCTATCAGGAGATTGATGAAGAACGTTTTTCTTTGTCCCGGACAAGGCTCTCAACTCGTGGGGATGGGAAAAGATTTAGCCGAGGTTTACCCTCGCGTTCGAGAGCTCTATGACACAGCAAACGAGATTTTAGGTTTCGACCTCGCGGAAATCTGTTTTCAAGGTCCGGAAGTCGAGCTTAAAAAAACCCGCGCCACTCAACCAGCGCTCTACGTCCATTCGTACGCCGTCGGTGAGCTGCTTGCCGAGCGCGGCGTTAAAGCGGATGTAGCCGCGGGACACAGTCTCGGAGAATATTCCGCTTTAGCAATCGCAGGAGCTTTTTCCTTTGAAACCGGTCTCCGACTCGTGAAAGTGCGCGCAGAAAGCATGCAGAAAGCCGGGGAGCAGAATCCCGGTACGATGGCGGCGTTTATCGGTCTCGACTCGGAGACGGTAGAAACAATCTGCCAAGAAGCCGCTGCTGAAGGAACGATTGTTCCCGCCAATTTCAATTCGCCCGGTCAGATTGCGGTATCCGGCAGCATCCCGGCTGTAGAAAGAGCCGTTGCACTTGCCAAAGAAAAAAGAGCGCGACTTGCACAGTTGCTTCCGGTTTCCGGCGCTTTTCATTCACCGCTGATGGAACCTGCCGCTAAAGCTCTGGCCATCGCTTTGGAGTCCGCTGAGATTCAAACACCCAAAATCGACGTGATTGCGAATGTAACGGCGCGCCCGCACAGTTCGCCAAGTGAGATTCGAGACCTACTGGCAAAACAGCTTTTATCCCCGGTGCGCTGGATGGAGACGCTGCAATATCTGTCAAGCGAACCTGATGCGCAGTGGTATGAAGTGGGAGCGGGTAAGGTGTTGGCGGGGCTATTGAAGCGAACCATCAAAGGCACTGTCGCAACATCAATTGGAACGACTACAGCACTTGAAGGAGTGGGGGCGAAGTCATGACACGAAGCTTGGAAGGAAAGGTCGCTTGGGTCACAGGCAGCGCAAGAGGAATTGGCAAAGCAATCGCTCGCGCTCTTGCCGAACAAGGAGCTTCGGTAGCTGTCACGGATATCGAAGGCGACATCGCTGAAACCACAGCAACGGAACTTGCCAAGGATTTCGCGGTAAAATCTATTGCGGCGCCACTGGATGTGACGGATGCGGCTGGGATTGAATCCTTAGTCAAAAAAATCCAGACGGAATTTGGGGGATTACATATTCTCGTCAATAATGCCGGAATTACGCGCGATGGTCTTCTGATTCGAATGAGCGAAGATGACTGGGAACGCGTCCTGCAGGTCAATCTCAAGGGAACCTTTTTATGCACTCGCGCCGCGGCGAAAGTCATGATGCGCGCGCGTTCAGGAAAAATTATCAATATCGCATCGGTTGTCGGGATGACGGGAAATGCAGGGCAGGCGAACTATGCCGCTTCCAAAGCAGGAGTGATTGGTTTAACGAAATCGACTGCCAAAGAACTGGCGGCGCGAGGTATTCGTGTGAATGCCGTAGCACCCGGTTATATCGCAACTGAAATGACGCAAGGATTGCCTGAGGACGCAAAAACCGAATTTATCAAAGGAATCCCCCTGGGTTCCGTAGGCCAGCCGGAAGATGTCGCGAGCGTGGTCACGTTTTTGGCATCTCCCTCGTCCGATTATATCACCGGTCAGGTGATTCGGGTTGATGGCGGCATGCAGATGTAAGCAAAGCAAAAGAAAATAAACCCACAATTCACAGGAGATTTATCATGGCGGATGTCAACAACCTTGAAGTGAAGGTGAAAGAGATTATCGCTGACCGCTTGCAGGTAGATATTGGAAGCGTCACACCGGCCGCTTCTTTCATCGAAGATCTTGGTGCCGATTCTCTCGACACGGTTGAGTTGGTCATGGCATTTGAAGAAGAATTCGACCTTGAGATTCCGGATGAGGATGCTGAAAAAATGCAAACCGTCGGTTCTGCCATCAGTTATCTTCAGGAAAAGCTTTCAGCCAAACAGTAAAGGAATTTACTGCTATGAAACGCCGAGTAGTTATTACCGGAATGGGAGCGATTACCCCGGTTGGCAATTGCGTCAAAGACTATTGGGAAAATCTTAAGGCGGGCAAAAGTGGCGCCGCTCCGATTACTCATTTCGATACGACGGATTATGCCACGCACTTCGCTTGTGAAGTGAAAGGCTTTAATTACGATTCGATTATCGATCCCAAAGAATTTCGCCGAATGGAACCGTTTACGCGCTTTGCTATCGTTGCGGCGGAAGAAGCCGTTCTCGATGCCGGAATCCTGAAAAATGATTCAGAGCGCGACGATATCGGCGTTATTGTCGGGTCAGGTATCGGAGGGATGGATATCTTCCTTGAGCAATGTCGCATTATCGATAAGAAGGGTCCGCGTCGCATGCATCCCTTCTTTGTTCCGATGATGATTGGAGACATTGCGGCGGGACAGATTTCCATTCGTCATGGTTTCCGCGGTCCGAATTTCGCCACGATATCGGCATGCTCCACGTCAGGGCACGCCATTCACATGGCCACAAGACTCATCGAGCACGAAGAAGCGGATGTGATGGTTGCCGGCGGCACAGAAGGAGCGATTAATCCTCCGGGTATCGGAGGCTTCAATGCCATGAAAGCCATCTCCACTCGGAATGACGCCCCGGAAAAAGCCAGTCGTCCGTTTGACCGCGATAGAGATGGGTTTGTTCTCGGTGAAGGTTCCGGAATTCTCATTTTGGAGGAACTGGAACACGCGAAGCGGCGAGGCGCGAAGATTTACACGGAAATCATTGGCGCCGGTGCCAGCGGTGATGCCTATCACATTACAGCGCCTCACCCGGAAGGCAAAGGTGCGGTACGCTCGATGATCGCCGCATTGAAAGATGCCGGAATTGCGCCGACGGAAGTAGATTATATCAATGCACACGGTACATCCACCGATGTCGGAGATCCTGTCGAAACTCGCGCCATCCGTGCCGTCTTCAATACGCACGCTGATTCGCTGGCGGTTTCTTCCACCAAATCGATGATTGGCCATCTTCTGGGAGCTGCGGGAGCTATCGAACTCATCGCAACGGTTCAAACCATTCGCGAGAATATTATCCCTCCGACAATTAATCTGGAAAATCAAGATTCCGAATGCGATCTCTACTACGTTCCGAATCGTGCTGAAGAGCGTCCGGTGAACATCGCGATTTCGAACACCTTCGGTTTCGGCGGACACAACTCCACCATCGTTGTCCGCCGGTTCGAATCGTGAGCCGAAAGTAATTTTCATGCGCTCGTTTTTGAAGAAATGGTTTCGCAGACCGAAGCATTATGGTATTAACCGAGAAACGCTGGCGAATCTCCAAGAACTGGAAAGAATCGTAGGCTATCGCTTCAAAGACCTCACACATCTATGTTGTGCGCTGAAGCACCGGAGTTGTCTGGCGGATCTCAGTCAAGAGCGTATCCAGGCTAATGAACGAATGGAATTTTTGGGAGATGCTGTTCTTAACTTGATTTCTTCCGAATATTTTTACCATTCTTTTCCCGAAAAAGTCGAAGGCGAACTGACCAAAATCAAATCCGTGATGGTCTCAGGTTCCGTGCTGGTGAAAGAAGCCAAACGACTGAACCTTGGGAAATACATCTTTCTTTCAGAAAACGAGGCGAGAACCGGAGGGCGTTCGCGCCGTTCAATCTTGGAGGATGCCTACGAGGCGCTTTTAGGGGCGCTTTATCTGGACGGCGGTTACAAGACCGTTCGGCGTTTTGTCGAAAATGGTTTGCTGAGTAATTGGGAAGATATTATCCAGCGCCCAGAGTTCATCAACTACAAAAGCCTGCTGTTGGAACATGCGCAGCACTATGCACTGCCGAATCCCACCTATATTCTTCGCCGCGAGAGCGGGCCTGATCATGCCAAAAATTTTCTGGTGGAAGTTTTTTTGGATGGCAAAGAACT
>CBDVDL010000205.1:0-4121 GCA_965372735.1 uncultured Alphaproteobacteria bacterium
CTGGACTTCTATTGGCCAAGTTTCATTATTGCTATCGTACTGCTTCGTATCTGCACTTAAGGTAATGTTTCGGGTTTCGAATAATCTACTCCGTAATTCACCCATTCTCATCCAAAGGCCTTTGAGGTGATGTCTACGTAAGCTGTCTATCTGCGGCATCGCTTTGAAAATACGACTAACATACTCGTCATTATTCTCAAAAGGATCCTGATCAGCAAAGAGCGGGTTAGTGCTTTTCAATTCTGCAATATTTTTCTCCAGCAGCTTTTGACTTTGTGCTATTTCTACCTGCAATGTTTTGATTTCCTGCAGCGTCTCTTCTACATTTTGAGAAAAGGCGGCGGAAGCTAAAAGAAGCAAGACAACGAATAGCCTAATTTTCATGGTGGTCTCCTTCCCGTATGACTTTAATCTGAGATTGATTGAACATCCCGAGTGTTTCTCAAAATGACAACAATTAAGAACAACATTTGCGTTGTTTTAGCAACCCATAAGATGAGAACTCATTTCAAAAACACCATCTTCTTCGTTTGGGCAAAATCTCCCGCGTCCTGCAATTCCGCGATAACCTATGGAAGCTCATACAGAGGGAACTGCCCGCACAGCTCGCGGACTTCTCCCCGCACGCGTTCTTCAACCGCTTTGTCTTTCAGGTGAGTCAGCACTTCATCAATCATCGCTCCAACGCGGCGCATCTCGTCTTCTTTCATGCCGCGTGAAGTCAACGCCGGCGTTCCCAGACGGATACCACTTGTCGTGAAGGGTTTTTCGGGATCGAAAGGAATCATATTTTTATTGACCGTAATCCCCGCACGCTCAAGAGCTTTTTCGCACGCTTTGCCCTTCATCGCTTTGGGTGTTAAATCCATCAGGATAAGGTGATTGTCCGTGCCGCCGGATACGAGTTTCCATCCCTTGCTCATCAAAGCTTCGGCCAGCGCTTTGGCATTTTTAATGACCTGCTCGGAATACTGACGGAATTCAGGCTTCAACGCTTCCCCAAATCCCACCGCTTTGGCAGCGATGACGTGCATCAGCGGCCCGCCCTGCACGCCCGGGAAAACCCAACTGTCCAGAGCTTCCCAGTACGTCTTGGGCTTCGGCATTCCTGAAAGCAGAAGCTCACCGCCTTCTTCGCTGGAAATAATCATCCCGCCGCGAGGCCCTCGCAGCGTTTTGTGGGTGGTTGTCGTGACCGCATGGCAGTATGGCAGCGGATCCGAATGCAATTTCGCCGCGACAAGCCCGGCGAAATGCGCCATATCACAGATGAGATACGCGCCGACTTCATCGGCAATCTCACGGAAGCGCGGAAAATCCCATTCGCGTTGATAGGCACTCGCGCCGGTCATGATGAGTTTGGGTTTGGTTTCGCGGACGGTTTTGGCGATTTTGTCATAGTCAATACGGCCGGTTTCCTTCTGCACGCCGTAATGCACGACGTTGAAAAGCCGACCCGAGAAATTCACCGGGCTGCCGTGAGTGAGATGCCCGCCGTGAGCCAGATCCATACCCATAAACGTATCGCCGGGTTTCAGGAACGTCAGATAGGTTGCGGTATTGGCCTGAGCGCCGGAATGCGGCTGAACATTCGCCCAACCTGCGCCGAAGAGTTCTTTCGCGCGCTCAATCGCGAGCGTTTCGGCCACGTCCACGAACTCGCAGCCGCCGTAGTAACGTTTGCCCGGAAGACCTTCGGCGTATTTATTCGTCAGCGCCGTGCCCAAGGCTTCAAGCACCGAGCGCGAGACAAAATTCTCGGACGCGATGAGTTCGAGGCCGTCATTCTGGCGCTGATATTCGCTTCGAATCGCCGCATAGATTTCGGGATCTGTTTTGGGGAGATACTGCATTGTCATAATGAATTCACTCGGGGAAAATCTTTGGGAAAAAATTCTCTTGCTTGCACAAAAAAAAATCAATCGCAAGCGGGATTGTCGTCAATCTTATTAATGCGCTGGAGATGCCGTCCTTTTTCAAAAGGCTCTGAAAGAAAAACCTGCGTTATCTGCCAAGCCATCTCGTTGTCAATGAAGCGCGCGGCGAGGCAGAGGACGTTGGCATCGTTGTGCGCCCGCGCGAGGCGAGCTATTTCAGTGATATAGCCAACGACAGCACGAATGCCTTTGTAACGGTTGGCTGTAATCGACATGCCCGCGCCGCTGCCACAAAAGAAAATTCCGCGCGCGGCCTCACCTTTCAGAACCTTGCAGGCTGCCGAATGCGCGAAATCAGCATAGTCCACCGAATCCGCGGAATCGGTTCCCACATCAGTGACGCTATGCCCGGCTTTTTTCAGCTTTTCCTTGATGTATTCCTTTAAGTCGAAACCTGCATGGTCTGAAGCGACGGCGATTTTCATGATGTTTTCTTACGGATTTGGAAGGCGAGGTTTCGACCGCTTAAACCAGCTTTCAGTGGCTTCCAGCATCAGGGAGAAGCGCATAAATGTCTCTTGCGCGCCGTATTCTTCGCTTCCACGCTTCCCGATTTCGGCAGCAAAATGAAGAAATCCTCTCCGCTCAGGCGCGGGAATCGTTACGCCCACGGTGCCTCCGAAGTCCAGCACGTCTTCGCCGTTCTGTTGCGGCCAGTAGTGTTTCCGGTAGAAGAATCCTGCGCGATAGCCCCATTTTTCGAAAGGCGAAATCCGCGCTCCGTAACGAGCCAGTCTTTCGATACCGACAGAAAGCCATAGGGGATTGACCGGCGTGCGAGCATCGCGCGGCCCGAGGTCGCCCTCCTGCCAAAGACCAACCCGCGCGTCTCCGACAACCATCCACCTTTTCGCGAATCTAAGAGCTGCGCCTGCTCCCCACTCTCCCGGACTGCTCCCGGTCTCCTCAGCCTCGTTAATAGAATCCTGCTCTGAGTAGCTGAATTGGGTCGTCCAGTTGCCATCAAGTCGGGGATGATAAAGCACGCCCAGTGACATGTTCGGATGAGGCTGGTAAACAGCGCCGATGGTCGTCGCCCATCCTCGCCAGGAGTCATCGAAATGGAATTCGGTATCCTCCCAATCGGACGATTGGAAATCGATTATCGTCCAGCGTTCATAGCGGCGAAATGCGTACCCCACAGCAACGCCAATAGAGAAACGGGGCGAGAATTTGAAAGCATTGACGATTTGTACTTCCGCTTCACCACCAGAGGAGCGCGTACGTTCTTCATACGTCTGAGCTCCCGTTGTCTTCCATTCAAAGGTCCTGATGTCCATCTGGCGCATCGGGACAAATCCGAATCCAAACTTCCAGATAGAACTCAACGGGAAACACAGATAAAACTCTTGTATGCCTGCATCCGCATCGGCATCGGTTTCCCCTGCACTGGTGGTTGACCAAAAGGCCATACGGCCTCCGAGGCGAACCTGCGTGCGCTCGATAAGCCCAATCAGGGCAGGATTCGAGAAATTCGCCCCTTGACTGTCCGCAAGCGCGAGTCCTCCCGCCGCCAATCCTGCGGCGCGCGTTCCGCCGGGAGGAAGGGTTTCCCCCAGACCGTTCGCGCCGTAAATCGAGCCTCCAGCCCATGCGAGAGTCCAAGAGCCGATAAACAGTAGAATGATTATTGTGCTGTAGCGTACCAAATTCGTAACTCAGGAACGAAAGTTGTATCTTCTGCCAAACGATTATATAAAACGCGACGCCCCAAGGCTTGGTCTTCCCCGGAAGCGCTGATAAAGAAGCCGCTGTTATGTTCCGGCTCCTGCACCCAGTCGGAAATAAGCGCCGTGACATCGAAAACCACGCGTTCTTCGGCGTCGAAAGCTGTCGATGTGATAGAAATCTGGTCCGTTTCCACGGAATCCAAATCCGTAAGCCATGCATCTGAGAGCAGTGTTCCGTGCTTCAGAAGCGTGACGCTTCCGAAATTCGCTTCACTGAAAACATCCGCCCAGAGGATTAATTCCGAATGAACAACGGACACTCCAAAATCGGGAAGTACATCTTCAAGGGGGAAATAAAGCAAACATCGCTGAACGAAACCCTGCATGACCATCATCCGTCCTTCGAGAGGAGGCTGAGAATCCCATGTTAGATAAGCATCGTCTGTGGTTTGCGCGAAGGTGTCCAATTCCGATGATTCCCACACCCCTTCCTCAGTGGTGTCGTAGCGTACAC
>CBDVDL010000206.1:0-4114 GCA_965372735.1 uncultured Alphaproteobacteria bacterium
CGGTTTTGAGTTCTTAGGAGGCGGAGTATATCCGTCCTTAAGAGGACGAGGATTGTCATTCCTATCATTGTCGTTATTCATGATATCTATTCTCCTTCCTTCATATAAAACTGTATGAAATCAATTTGTGATCCCATAACTAAGATTCCGGGATATGGAATTTCTATGTTTTTAGTCCGATCATCTTGGAGCCACTCAGCACTTGTAAGGAATATAGTTGGGCCATCTGTAAAATCATCTGCATAATATTCAGGCCATCCATATATTGATCGCCCATCTTTAAGATACACAATAACGTGGGAACCATAAGTTTTCTTTTGTTTTTCCAAATTCAACTTTTTGAGGCATCTATTACATGATTCAATTAGCCGACTCTTCTTTCGATACTTGTCGTGAAATATATCAAGCCAGATTGAATTCCTTGAACTTCGTTTCGTAAGCTTTATTTTTCTAGCAACGATCATATGTAGGTCTGATGATTTTAGAAATCCCACAATGATACCTAATAGCACGGAACATGCGAGTAATAATAGAGCACCTTTTCCATCCGGAGTTATTGAGAGCTTTTGAATTCCTTTCTCGGTTGTCTCCACATCGAAAGCTGCAAGTGGTCTGCTTACAAGAGAGAATAGAACGTAGTTTATGAAGGCATACAAAAGCGCTTTTGCGACGAGTATGACGCCCTGATCTTGGCGTTGATAAGCCAAAGTTCTTTCTACGAATAGCGTTACAAATCCTGGAAGAAGGATAAGCAGTATATAAAATGCAGAAAGAGATGAAGGGATACCGTTCATTCTTCCTCCATAAGCTTCTTATAGAATAAAAACAGCGCGGCCTCTGCGAAGCGTTTTTTGTTCACTTCGCGGTCATAGCCTGCGCGAAGATGGCGCGCTTGTGTTTCGTTTGCGCTGGCGACTGCGATCCACAATGTTCCGACGGGTTTTTCGTCTGTGCCGCCTGACGGACCGGCGATGCCGGTAGTGGACAGGCCGTAATCGGTTCCGGCTTTGGTTCGCGCGCCTTCCGCCATCGCTCGCGCAACGTCTTCCGAAACCGCGCCATGCTCAATGAATAATTTTTCGGGAACGCCGAGAAGCTGCATCTTCGATTCATTCGAATAGGTCACGAAACCACGCTCGAAGAAGTTCGAACTACCGGGGATATTCGTTAACGTGTGCGCGACGAGTCCGCCGGTGCAGGACTCGGCGACCGCGACCGTTTTGGAACGGTTCGTCAGGATATTCGCAATCACTTCAGCTAAGTTCTGGTCGCCGGACGCGAAAACGAATTCGCCGATGTGCTCCCGGATGAAACCTTCCGCTTCAGCAAGCTGCGCTTCGGCTTCGTGAGCATCACGGGATTTTGCGGTCAAGCGCAAGGTGACACTTCCGGGTGATGGCAGGAACGCGACCTGCACTTTGCCGGCGATGGGTTTTAAATTCTGTAGCCGCTCTAAAACGAGCGATTCACCCAAGCCTGTAGTCTGGAGCGTTTTCGAATAAACCGGCTGCAAGGTTAGGTTGTCCTGCAGCCACGGCAGCAGGTAATCCTGAATCATGTTTTCCAATTCATGCGGGACGCCGGGCAGCACAAAGATTTCACGACCGTCGTGTGAAATATGAATTCCCGGCGCTGTTCCCAATGGATTGGGAATGATTGTCGCGCCGCGCGGAAACACCGCTTGATTGCGAGACGCTTCCGGCATGGTGCGCCCAAAACTGGCGAAGCGCGCCTGCACGGCTTCCAAAATATCCGGCCGCATTTCCAGTTCCATCCCGAAATAGCCAGCGACGGCGGCTTTGGTTATATCATCGGGAGTGGGACCCAGCCCGCCGGTCAGAATGATAACCTTCGAGCGATGAACCGATAGTGCGAGCGCGGCTTGAATCTCGCTGCTGTCATCGGCTACCATAGAGCTCCACTGAACCGGCACGCCCGCACCAGCCAGCGCGCGTCCCAGTGTTGCGGCATTTCCGTTGACGATTTGCCCTAAGAGCAGCTCATCACCGATAGCGATGATTTCAGCGTGTGCGGTTTCCGATTTCGACATAGGATTTTGTAAAATATATCTCCCCCCGCGTGCGGGGGGATGTCAGGGGGGTCTCCTTATACAAGGGAGTTGTTCAATCCTTATAAACTACGAAAAAAATGGGGTGAGAGTCAAGAGCTGCAAACATAGCAGCGATAGGATACCCGCCAGCACGTCATCTATCATGACGCCCCATCCGCCGCTCAGTTGCTGCGTTTTGTGAATTCCCAATGGTTTCCAGATGTCAAAGAGCCGGAAAAGAAAGAAACCTGCGATAAAAAGCGCTATGGAATGCGGAACAAAGAACAGCGTTATCCATTGCCCGACGAGTTCGTCAATCACGATGGGACTGGCGTCATGTCCCCAGCGTTTCTCGCCGCGTGTTGCCAGCCATATTCCCAAGAGCGCAAACGGAACGACCAGCAATAATCCCGGCCATGTGAGCAGTCCCGGCAGAAACCACAGCACCGCGCACGCGAGCGCGCTTCCGAATGTCGCGGGCGCTATCGGCGCGAACCCGGTTCCGAGGCCGGTTGTGATGATTGTTTCAAGGAAATTTAGGAGTTTTTTCATTTTATTTCAAGAGGAAGGTTAGTTGTCAGACGCGAATTCATCCATTAATAGTTCCTCCACTTGGGCATGAACTGCCCCAAATTGCTCTATAATTAGCAGTTCAATAAGCGGGTCACGGAGATATTCTTCATAATACGTAAAGGACATCATAATCCTCATGGTAAAATGCGGAATCAATGAATTCAAATCGGTGATCAATCTCCCATGTGGATTGAAGTCAGATTGCGGTTCGGCAATTTTGAGGAGGTCAGAAATTGCTTGCTCTACACTGTCTATAAATACTTTCCTTTTTTCCGCCGACAAGCGAATGGGTGCAAATTCGAGCAGTCTGTCAGTCAGGTGAAAAGTATAGCAGAGCATTTCCTCCAGGACTGAAGGCCTAGCCCCTTGTACCCAGATTTTTATCATGCGGTTTATGAGAAACCTTCTAAGCAATGGGGCATTTCTTGCAATGATTTTCTTAGCTCCAACAATTTCACTATTTAAAGAAAGCACGGCATTAATCGCAAGAGGAAATAAACCCATTGCGATGGACAATGCTTTTAGCTCCAAAGTTTCCCTGTCCATATTCATAATTCTATGTGCCAAATTATGATTTCAAATCGAGCCACCAGGTATATGCGACATGTCCCGCGGTGATTCAGTGAGGTGCACTTTGGCCTGTTATCCCTCAAGCATCTCCACATTCGCAGGGGAAGGAACACGCAAAGCGTCATCAGACGCTTCCTAGCTCCATCCTCTTATCCGGCAAGCACTCTTTGAATGGACAACCGAACATATGAACTATACATAAATAATCCAAGGAGCCCCACCAAGAAACTGAATATATGAACAACAGGCGTTACGAAAGATTCCATGGAATGTCCCTCTCGATAGCCGACAGTGCGTGCCAAAATCCATATCAAGACAAACGCGCCTCCCCACTCAAGTGCTCTGGCAATAATGAGATAACCTATGAAGGCCAAGAACCCGGGAAAGAGGCTTTCTTGAATAGTCTTCAGAGGCAACATCCTCTCAGCGATATAGAGTTTTAGGAAAATCCGAAAGATTATCACACCTTCCAAGCATGTGAGAACAGCAGACGAGTTGCCGATCAGATCATCGACTATCGGAATTATAAAAACGACGGTAACAATTGTGACGGCGAGTATTCCAACAAGCATTGCTATCACCAAGTTGATAGGATGTGGCGTGAAACTACTTTCCGCATCTCCAATCATGAATGGCAATAGGAAAGCGATAATCAAACCTATCAATGTCCCGTGCACTGCGAAGTACTTTATGATGCGAACCAGACAACCTTCACCACGCATCCCCAAGTTTTCTTTCGTGGTAATGTTTATTTCCAACTTCCTCAAGAAGGCTATGTAGGCAATCACATATAGGACGACGGCCACCCAAGTTGCCCAACACCCCAGCATGGCTAATCCTTCGATTATTGATCTGGCAAACATTCCCTTTTTCTCGAGTATCGAAACAGGAAAAATAACCCGTTCGGAAATGTTAGTGTCT
>CBDVDL010000207.1:0-4108 GCA_965372735.1 uncultured Alphaproteobacteria bacterium
ATCTTTCTTCATTTTGTCTCTCACTTCTCGATAGCGTCGCGGCGTCCCGACCATTTCCAACCGCTTATGATGCTCTCTGTCTTCGTGCGCTGATTGTTGGTGCGAGAACCATTTTGCTTCACGGTCAAAGCCAACGCCGCTACAATGGAGCGTTCTATCTCCGGATTCGCGGGTACCTCCATGAATTCGCGATGAAGCTTTTCATCAACCAAACGCGTATCAAAATCTCCACTTAAAAATCTTGGATGCTCAATCACGAACAAACAGAAAGGAATCGTTGTGGGCACTCCGGCAATTCGATATTCACGCAGAGCGCGGGCAAGACGACTCACGGCTTCGTCCCGAGTTTCTCCCCATGCCACGAGCTTGGAAATCATCGGATCGTAGTGCCGGGAAATTTCGCTGCCTTCAGCTATGCCGCTGTCTTCTCGAATTCCAGGGCCAGATGGAACGCGCAGGAAATTCACGAAGCCTGTCGCAGGAAGAAAACCACTGGCAACATCTTCCGCGTAAATCCGCGCTTCAATCGCATGCCCTCGCGGCGCGATGTGCTCCTGTTCAAGCGTCAGTTTCTCTCCGGCAGCGATTCGTAATTGCCATTTTACAAGATCAATACCCGTGACCATCTCCGTGACCGGATGCTCCACTTGAAGGCGTGTATTCATTTCGAGGAAATAATAATTGCCATTCGCATCCAGCATGCACTCCACCGTTCCGGCGTTGACATAGCCGCAGGCTTTCGCGGCCTTCACAGCAGCGTTTCCCATGTCTCTGCGAAGCTCTGGAGTCAGCGCGACCGACGGCGTCTCTTCGATAACTTTCTGGTGACGCCTCTGAATGGAACACTCGCGCTCCCCCAAATGAATTACATGACCGTGTTTATCCGCAAGAATCTGAAACTCGATATGACGAGGCCCCGGCAATAATTTCTCAAGGTAGATATTATCGTCACCAAAAGCTCCCTTCGCTTCCCGCGCCGCCGCATCAAAAGCCTTTGCCAGATCCACTTCTTTCTCGACAATGCGCATGCCCTTCCCCCCTCCGCCGAGCGCCGCTTTCAGTAATACAGGATACCCGATTTTCGCTGCGGCTTCCTTTGCCTTTGAAGCCGTGGCCAGTGCTTGCTGGGTACCGGGAATAATAGGCACACCGGCAGATTTCATGAGGCGGCGCGCTTCCGTCTTTGAACCCATCGCCTGCATCGCTTCCGCGGGCGGGCCAATAAAAACGAGACCTGCTTCCTGAACGGCTCGCACGAATTCAGCGTTTTCTGCTAAAAAACCATAGCCGGGGTGAATCGCCTCGGCTCCACTTTTTTTCGCCGCGTCAAGCACGCGTTCAAAATCAAGATAACTCTCCGTCGCTGGAGCCAGTCCGATAAGATACGCTTCATCCGCCATCTGCGGGTGCAGCGCTGTTCGGTCAGCTTCCGAATAGACGGCGACGGAACGGATGCCCATTTCGCGGCAGGTTCGCATCACGCGAATGGCGATTTCCCCACGATTGGCGACTAATATTTTTCGAAACATCTATAACTCTCGCACAGTTTGTGTTCGCATAAACTCTTCCAATTTCCAATTCAAAGGAATTCGCACCGCCGTAGAATCCCTTCGTTCATAGAGCAGATACCCTTTATTGAGAGCGAAGAAAAACAGGTCGCGCGTAATCTCGACATCTTTTTTACAATAAGTTCAAGGGAACCTTTCAACGCTTTCTGCCAGTGCGCCGCCTTAAACTTCTGATCCTGCTCCAAAGCTTTCATCGGAAACAGAAGAACCAGCGCTGACTTATCGGGCTCCTGTAGAAGCTTTTCTATGAGAGGAAGAAAATAGGCCAGAGTCTTTCCACTGGCCGTTGGGGTAGCGAGGGCGACGTTCTTCCCCTCGCGGATTTTTTCAATAGCTTTCGTCTGGTGAGAAAAAAGCTGCCGAATGCCGAGACCGGCTAACCCTTGCTTAACAATATCGGGCAATGGTGGCTCGAGCGTGCCGAACTGAGCAGGTTTTGGAGGAAAGGATTCCAGATTCCGTGGACATGCCGCGAAGTCAGGATCACGCTGAATCGTTTTCAGAAAATCCTGAATCATCTCCATCCTCTTCCGCAATATCTTCTTCAGACGGATGTTTCTTGCGGCGACTATAAGCTTTATCGGAAGGCTCGACCTTCGGCGGCTTTTGCGGCAGCGGAATGCGTGGTCTCGGTTTCTTCGTTTTCGGTTTCTTGCCCATGATTAGAGCCAGCCTTGCTCTTTGTACCATTCGAGTGTTTCGGAGAGCGATTCCCGCAGATTAAACTGACAATGAAATCCCAATTCGCGGGTTATCTTTTCCGAACTGACGACCCAACCCGGCGCGGCGATTTCCGCGAGCTTCTGCCGATTGAAAAGTGCCGCCTTTCTTCTAACGCGCGCTCCCATTTCGCAAACCAGCGCCACTCCCTTCAGCAGTGTCAGCGGGATAGAAGGAAGCGGTCGAACGCTTATATTCAGAAGCTCACCGGAAATTTGCGACATCTCCTGCCACGTCGATGGAGTCTCGTGAGCGACAAAATAAACCTGCCGAAGTCCAATGTCTGTCTCGGCAGCGATTCGCAGTGCACTCACCAAATCCCGCACATATATCCAACTATAAGAGCGCTCCTCTCGCCCAAAGACGGGATAGCGATGAATTTTCTTGATTCCCCGGAATAACGGAAAAAACTGTTCGTCCCGAGGTCCGAAAAGCGCCGGTGGCCGCAGGATAATCCATTCTATATTATCCGCTTCTTTTTGAATTTCAATTTCCCCGGCGAGTTTAGAAACTCCATAATCCGTCAAAGGCTCCGGTGTATCTTCCTCAACTCGGGGTTGGGTGAGGGTTCCCGTTCCTGCTGCGGCTTGCGAAGAGCAATAAATAAAGCGGCGCACTCCGGCTTGGATACTGCTGTAAAGCAACGTTCGTGTGCCGTCCGCGTTTGCCTGCATGTATTCGTTGCGCGTGTTCGCCTTGGTCAGTGCCGCGCAGTGAATGACAAGCTCAACACCTCGCAAAGCTTCCGGCAACGAATCCGGATTCTGTACATCCCCCTTGATAATTTCAGCGGGAAGTCCCTCGAGCCATCGCAGTTTGTCCGGGCGACGAACAAGAGCGCGAACAGTCCATCCCGCTTCAGACAAAGCTTCGATTAAATGACTGCCGACAAAACCGGTGCCGCCTGTTACGAGAGCCGTCCCCTTCATTGGCTTCTGACAACTTTGAGCAAATCCTGCGGCACTCGAGCTACCTTGCCGTCACCGTGAACAAAACAGTGTTCCGTAAAACCTTCACAGATGATTTTCTTATCTACGAAAACCCGATAATCGAAATGCAGACGAAACGCCGTCGGAAGTGAGACGCGCGTCACGATGCGCAAAAGATCATCATATCTGGCACCCATTAGAAAACGACAACCTGTCGAAATGACAGGCAGACGGTATCCCTCTTTCTCGATGTCGGCATAAGGACGCCAGAGTTCCCTCATCAGTTCTGTGCGCCCGATTTCGAAATAGGTGAAATAGCGCCCATAATAAACCCAGCCCATCGCATCCGTCTCTGCGTAGCGCACGCGCACCGAGGTGGCACTCTCGCAGGCGGGCATGACGTCACTCCAACCAAAAGCCGATGTTCGCATATTTCTCTTGCCGCGCTCGCATGAGTTCTTCAGGTGAGAGTTGTTGAAGCTCTTTCAATGTCGAAAGAATCTTCTCCTTAATCAGCACCGCCATCGCATCCACATCCCGATGCGCTCCGCCTAAAGGTTCTTTAATAATGCCGTCAACGATTTTCAGATTGACTAAATCCGGCGCCGTAAGCTTGAGCGCTTCCGCGGCGCGTTCAGCCTCGGCGGCATCACGGTATAAAATCGACGCGCACCCCTCGGGACTGATGACGGAATAGATGGCATGTTCCAGCATGAAAATGCGATCCGCGACTGAAAGCGCAAGAGCGCCGCCGCTTCCTCCTTCGCCAATCACAATCGTCACAATCGGAACAGGAAGTCTTGCCATTTCAAAAAGATTATGAGCAATCGCTTCCGCCTGACCGCGTTCTTCAGCGCCGTGAGCCCGCCGCTGAACTTGCCCATCCCGATC
>CBDVDL010000208.1:0-4102 GCA_965372735.1 uncultured Alphaproteobacteria bacterium
CGTCTCAATATGGAAAAGCCGTGTCTGAATTCAGACACGGCTTTTTTAGGGATGCGATTAATTACTATAGGTTCTCATTTCAGAATAATCATTCTTCGTGTTTGTTCTATCCGGTTTGATTTCAGGGTATAGAAATAATTTCCTGATGGGAAGGCTTGCGCGTCGAAAATAAGTTTGTGGATTCCGGGTGATAATAATCCGAGACTCTGTCGCGCAATCTCCTGCCCGAGGATGTTGTGAATGATTAGCTGCGTTTGGCCGGGTGAATTCAGATGAAAGCGAATCGTTGTCGATTGATTGAATGGATTTGGCCAATTTTGTTCCAGCAGGAGCTGCGATGGGAGTGCGGGCGTTCTTCTATGTGCAGCGTCTCCTCTCCACGCCGCATCGAATTTTATATCGGTGTCACCAAGAACGAAATACGACGTCCACGCCAGAGCCGCTCCATGAAACTCCGGCATATTTGGCGCGGCGCACATTCCGAGTCTGTATTCGCGCGGCGTCATTATTTCGTTTGCCACGACGAGGGGAAGCTCAAGAGAGTCCGGATGCAGCATCGTTCCGCATCTCGCCCAAACTGTTCCCATTGATGAATCCTCGGAGAGGAAGTGCGTAAAGCCGATAGTGAAGTCGCCGTTTTCTTCGATGACGACTTGCGGCTGGGTGTCGTAGCTTTCTCCGGGACTGACGAGACTGCCTGTACTCCACGTGCGTCCCGAATCCTGCGTGTAACTGTAGAGCACGTCGAGGTCATGCGGAACCGGTTCGTGAACGCAGGTCAGAACTGCATAGTTACTAAGTGCGCAAATATTCGGCAAACCAAAAGCACGATGATCACTCGATAGAGGAGATGGGTAGCTCCAAGTTGCGCCGAGATCAAAGCTGATCGTGATGTAAACCATAGAGCCGCGTTCGCCGCTTCTCTCGGCTTCACATGCGATATAGATAATCGTATTCTCGGAGAAGTGTCCCGTCGCGATACTTGAACGTTCGAGTTGCCCCGGGAAAGTCGAAATAATTCTCGAACGGTGCAGGCTTGCGCCCCGGTCGATAGAAAGATGGAAGTGGTACTGCGTAGAATCCGGTTGAGTCAGCGTAGCATGTGAAATGTACAGATAAGGCTCTTGCGGATTGTCGCGGCTGTCGCACGTGATTGTGGGAGATTTTTCGATGGCTGAGGTGTTAGCGATGGGCAATGTGAAGAAGGGGTCAATTGAATCTACCGGAAGTCGCGCAAGATAAATATCGATGTCATCCGGCGCGGAAAAATATTCATAGACAAGGTAGATGTAATCGTCATCCGCCGCGAGCTGACTCACTCCTAACGGATTTTCGGCTTGAAGGTCTATAGTCGTTCCCCATGTCAGCCCTCCGTCAGTGGACCAGCGCAGGCGCAGATGATTGAACGCGCCATCGCCGTCCAGAACACAGCAGCAGGCATAAAGATACCGGCCATCCGGTGTTGCGCACAGTGTGGGGTGGACTTCATCGCGCGACGAACCGAAAATAGTATTGTCGAAATCCCAATCGAGACGACCGTCTGTTTCGGGCACGATTGTCAGTGTAAAATTTGGTTCGGGTTTTTCGCTTGCGATGATGGAAGCGAATGGAGAGGTGAGGAGGAAAAGAAAGAAGGCTGCGAAGATACCGCGGCGCATAAATCTTCCTATAGAAGTTTTTCCAAAATTTGAACGGCGTTCGTCGCGGCGCCTTTTAACAGGTTATCTCCGACGACCCACAGACTTAAAGCATGTGGATTTTCGGGAAAGGAACGCAGGCGTCCCGCGAAGATTTCATCGCGACCTTCGCATTCAAGAGGCGTCACGTAGTTCTGATTTTGCGCGGCGACTAATCCGGGAGCGCTGTGAAGCTGCTCATAAGCATTGGCAATAGAAATGTTTCTTTCAAATTCCGCGAAGATAGAGAGACCATGCCCAACGCGTACGGGGACGCGAACAGTGGTGACGGAAATAAACAGCTCCGGCGCTGAAAGGATTTTGCGCAACTCCTCGCCTATCTTCTCTTCTTCAACGCACAAGCCTTCATCGTTGAAGGAACCAATCTGCGGAAAGAGATTGAAAGCAATCGGATGCGGGAAAACTTTAGGGGAGAAGGAAACATCGACGATTTCATTTTCCAATTCGGAGACGGCTTTCTGGCCGCTGCCGGAAACGGATTGATAGGTTGAGCCAATCAGGCGTTTGAGATTGAAAGCGCGGTGAAGAGGAGCCAGTGCGACGGATGCTATCGCTGCGGTGCAATTCGGATTCGCCACGAGTCCCTTGTGATTTCGCAACGCATCCGCGTTGACTTCGGGAACCACCAGCGGCACATCGGCTTTCATTCGGAAATAGGAGGAATTGTCTATGACGACAGCGCCGGCATCTCGGAAACGAGGAAGCCACTCTGCCGCAAGGGAATTATTCAGCGCGGAAAGAACATAGTCCGCCGCGCGCGGACCGTCTGAAAGATTCTGGATTTCAACCGAATGCCCGCAAGTTTCGAGGCGTTTGCCTTTCGATTGCGGGGAAGCGAAAAGAGAGAGATGCTCTATGGGAATCTCTCTCTTCTCGAGAACGCGCAGCATCGTGCGGCCGACGAGACCTGTCGCTCCGACTACCGCCAGTGAAATCGGTTTTTTCATTTCATGCGTTCTTCGAGATGTTCAATCTGGTTTCAATTGAGTCTGTAATAAATCTTGTACGACTTGCGGAGCATCTTTCAGCACATTGTCCAAGCCGTCCGGATTGCGTCCGCCCGCAGTCGCCAGATGAGGTTTGCCGCCGCCGCCGCCCTGAATGCGTTTGCCGAGCTGCTTGACAATCGGCACCGCATCGACGCCTTTGCCTACGAGATCCGGCGTTACAACGCAAACCATATGCGGCTTGCTGTCGATGAGCGTCACCAGCAGACCGATACCGGATTTCAATCCATCGCGAAGAGCGT
Organism: uncultured Alphaproteobacteria bacterium; assembly: GCA_965372735.1. GTDB lineage: Bacteria > Electryoneota > RPQS01 > RPQS01 > DYHQ01 > JAUXGA01. The sequence continues at coordinate 2,947 of CBDVDL010000208.1, forward strand.
CGCCGATTTCTTTCAGGTGGTCGAGGGAATCCGCTTCCGTTCTCCCGCGCGAGAATTTCACACCCGCAATGTCTATCGCTGACGCGGCCAGTGATTTCATCTCGCCGCCCGCGATTTCGGCTTTTACTTTTGCGAGTTCTTTCTCCAGCCCTTTTTTCTCATCGAGAGTTTTGCGGAGTTTGTCGAGTACGTCGGAGCCGTGACTGGCTAATTCTTCAGTAAAGGCGTCCACGGTGTGTGAACGGTCGGCAAGGTATTGCAGTGCGGCGCTGCCGGTCAACGCTTCGATGCGCCGGATACCTGCAGCCGCTGCAGTTTCGGCTCGAATGACGAACAAACCCATATCGCCGGTTCGATGCACATGACAACCGCCGCAGAGTTCGCGCGAAAGAATCCGCTCATCTCCCCAAGGCAGAAGTTTGTCCGTTTCGCCGATCTGAATCATGCGGACTTCTTCATCATATTTCTCGCCGAAGAGAGCCATCGCGCCAAAGTCCTGTGCTTGCTTCAATGGAATGTCATGCGCCGATACAAGCAAATTCGCGCGAATCATCTCGTTGACGCGATTTTCGATATCAGCAAGTTGATCAGGAGTTGGTTTTTGAAAATGCGAATAGTCAAAGCGCAGATGATCCGGCGCGACTAATGAACCCTGCTGATGAACATGGTCGCCAAAAATTTCGCGCAGCGCTTTGTGAAGAAGATGCGTGGCAGTGTGATTGTATTGCGTCGGAATGCGGTGATTTTCATCTACAATTAAAGTGGCTCTAAAACCGTATTCTCCACCACTGTTCTTTAGTCGTTCCAATTTTGAAATGTCTTCAGCGTGAGTAGTGTGAATTATGATATCATTTTGTTTCACCAAATGCTCAACTTTTAGAATTGCAGGATTTTTTGATTTTGCAGGAATTTTTATTGTTCCGATATCAGATACCTGTCCTCCGGATTCAACATAAAAAGGAGTTTCCTGCGCGATTATATCTATGGTGTTTCCTCGAAAAGGTAGCAATACTAAGATATTACTTGTTTTTCGAAGAGTATTGTATCCAACAAATTTAGTTGGCCCAATAACGTCGATTACCTTTTTTTTGACTAGTAAGGCTGACGCTTCAAAAACACCAGTAAATTTACCTGCTTTGCGCGCCCGTTCGCGTTG
>CBDVDL010000209.1:0-4096 GCA_965372735.1 uncultured Alphaproteobacteria bacterium
GGCGGATGAAATTGTATTAGAATGAGCGCAGCAGCAATCTTCCCGCAATAAACAAGAGAAATACCGCGAAGACGTAGCGGAAGATTTTGGTGCCGAAGCGGCGGTTCAGCCCAGCGCCGATGGGTGCGCCGAGGATGGCGCCGAACATTAACGGGATGGCGTAGGTGGGCAGGACGAAGCCGACGGTTCCGGTTGGAAGATTGTCTGCTAACATGCCGTTAATAATATAGCCAATCGTGCCGACGGTCGTCGTGACGATGCCGACGGCGGCGCTGGTTCCGGGACCTTTTTCGACCGGCAGCCGCGCCCAAATCAGAAACAGCGAAACCATAATCACGCCGCCCGCGATTCCCAAGTAAGCGGAAGCGGTGCCCGCGATAATTCCTGTCCCCACGAGAGCGATGTGCCGAACGGGAATGTTTTCTTCAGGCGGAGTGAATTTCCCGCGGATGAGAATAACAACCGATGCGATGAGGAAAATCGAGAAGGCGGTGCGGAGCAAGTCGGGCGCGGAAGCGGCGGCAAGGTAAGAGCCGACGAGGGACATCACGATAGCGGGAATCGCGGCCCAGAGAATAACGTTCCACGCGACACGCTTTGCGCGGGAATAGTTGAACGCCGACATGCTCGTCGTTCCAATCGCGGCGCACAGGGACGTTCCGAAGGCGATTTGGAAAAGGTGTTCGGCGGGAATCCCCCTAGACTGGAGGATTTCGATGAGCACCGGCACCATCAAAACGCCTCCGCCGATGCCGAGGTATCCTCCGATGAGACCGGCGGCAAAACCGGTTAGCGGCAGTAGAAAAATCAGCGGCAACATTCCGCCTTATCGTGTCGAATCTTCGGGCATCTCCAACGCGAGCAGGGCACGGTAGCTTTGCTCGTCAACGAGAATTTTAATCGCTTCAAGGAGTTGCGGGTCATCTTTGAAACTGGCTTCCGTTCGACCTCGTGTTCCCCAGAGGCTTGCGGCAAGTTCACTTTTTAAAGCTTGACGGATGAACCCTTTCCCATCTTCGAAATCGTATTCCCGGAGGTGCTCAAGCGCAATGCGAAGCTGTTCCAATTCATCGGCAATCTGGTCGTAGATGGTATCTTCCTGAGCGATTTCTTCGAGGTCGGCAAAGTAATTTTCCGCCCGACTGCGATATTCGAATTCCGTCTCGTCCAGCCAGCTTTGGAATTCAAGCAGAGCTTCATCGCTGACTTTCGCAGACGTCAAATTGGGATGGCGCGCGCGGTATTCGGTGATAAAGTCGAAGAATTTTCCCTGCCGCCAGAGTTCCAGGCCCAAGCGATTGGGTTCCGGCATCGGCACTAAAACGTCCGGCGAAATCCCCCCGCCGCCGTACACAGGTCGCCCGTGAGCTGTCACGAACGAATCGATATGAACTTCTTCCGTGTCCTCAAAGACGACATTCTGATTCGGTGAGAAATAATCCACCTTTTGAATCAGCCTGCCGGACGGCGTGTAATATTTCGCAGTCGTCAGTTTCAAAGCTTTACCGCTTTCAAAAGAGATGACGGATTGCACGAGTCCCTTGCCGAATGTCGGCTCGCCGACGATGACTCCGCGATCCAAATCCTGAATCGCTCCCGCCACAATTTCGGATGCTGACGCTGAGCCGCCATTGACCAGAAGTACCAGCGGCAGCTCACCCACGATAGGGTCGCTGGGCACGGTGTATTGGCGTTCGGATTCCATCATGCGGCCGCGCGTGGAAACGACGGTTTCGCCGCGAGGGCAGAAGCGCTGCGAAATAGCTACCGCCGCGGGCAACAAGCCACCCGGATTCGAGCGCAAATCGAGCACCAGCGATTCCATGCCGCCTGCAATCAATTCCGTCAGAGCGTGGTCAACTTCCGAAGAAGCGCGGCGGGAAAAATGAGACAGCTTAATATAACCGATGCCGGGCTCAACGAAGCCGTAGTAGGGCACGTCTTTGATTTCGATTTCGGCTCTCGTGATGACGAATTCAATCGGTTCCTGACTGCCGGTTCGCATAATTATCAACGTAACCTGAGTACCCGCTTCACCTCGCAGGAATGTCGCGGCTTTCGCGGTGGTGAATCCATCCGTGGGCGTGTCGTCGATTTCGATGATGCGGTCGCCTGAACGGATTCCGACCTTCTGTGCCGGTGTATCATCCATCGCTGTGATGACGGTCAGCACTTTTCGTTCGCCTCGCACGCCGATTTCGATGCCGACACCACCGTAGCGACCGGTCGTCAGAATTTCGAGATCGTCCAGCTCTTTATCATCGAAGAGCACGGTATAAGGGTCGAGGGTCGATAGCATTCCATCGATGCCGGCGCGAACGAATTCGTCCGGGTTAATCGTGTCCACGTAGCGGAGGCTGATTTCCCGATAGACATCTCCGAAGAGGCTGATGTTTTCCCGAATCTGCTCGTAGAGTTCGTTTTGGGAACTCGTTTCCGCTCCGGCTTTCAGAGGGATGACCAGAGGCAACAAGACGAGCATCCAGCATAAGGATTTTGTGAAACTGCGCAACATATTGTACTCCAAGAACTTTGCTTTAATTATCGTCCGCCGAGAAAAGCGGCACATCTAAGACACTCCCGGCGGCGTTATTCCGTTCCCGCAAAAAGGAGGCCTCGTATCATTCTCAACACCTGCTCCTCAGTATAACGCTTTCCATCCATAGGATTCGGTAAGGTTGCCAAAACTTCCGGCGGTGCTTTGATAGTCACAACATGGTAGAACATGTTATCAGCGTATGTCACGGCTCCAAAGTGTGAGTATGTCGTATCTCCTGTGTAGCCAAAGTACCAATAGGGACCTTCAAACACCTCAGAGTCGAAGACAAGATACCTATCCACAGCAATTGCACATCCACCAACAGATTCGGTGATTATATCCCAGTACAGATGCACATCTTCACCCTGTGTTGTAATTACGATTTCCGGTGCAGCAGGTGTTTGGATTTGGGCTCCTGACAATGGAATGCGAACATAACCATCTTGAGCATTGATGGCATCTGTATGAATGAGGATGGTGTCGAGGTGCGTGTCTTCGTTGAGGGGATTGTAGGTTATTGTTAAGCTGCATTTACTCATTTCACCAGGTTGCAAATCAAAGAAGGATTCGCAGTTGGTCTCAGTTATGAACTCCGGGCCGTTTGGTGACTCAGAAGCAAAAACAACAATTCCATCACTCCCAAAATTCTTCAAGCGAAAAACCGCGAAGGCTGAATCTGGGCACTCGACCACTCCCGCATTCCAGTCCAGCACGGGTGTTTCAGGCTCGTCAGGATGGACAAGCGCAAGATAACCTTGTGATGACATAATGGAGAAATTTGAGTCCGAAATATCCCAGAGCGTGTCATCAATAGCGCTGATTCGCACACGGCATGAGTCAGAAAGTGGATCTGTAACGAACACAGGCTCGATACCATCGTTTACCGTGCTGACTGCAAGTACTTCCCAATTCCCCCAAGGATAGTGGCGATTGAGTTCGATTTTGACAGCACCTTCAAAGTCATAGCCTACCCAACGCACGGTGTCGTATTGCAGGATGCGCCATTCGTCTCCACCATTGGGATTTAGTACCCGGAGCTGCGGGAATAAAGGGTCTGGGCCCGTTTTCACTAACCAGAAATCAGAAGCACCTGCACCGTATGAACTGGTATGACCAGCTAACACATAGGCAACATGGCCGGGATCCGAAGTCTGCCTAACCGAATAGCACGTCTCCTGACTATATCCTCCAAAGGTTCGATCCCAGAGGAAGTATCCATTCGAATCTGCTTTCACCAGCCAGAAATCCTCGCTTCCGGCACCAAATGATTGCGTGGTTCCCCCGAGAATATAGCCATCATCCGAAGTCTGCTGGACAGAGAAGCAGTTATCGCGACTGCTTCCCCCAAAGGTGCGATCCCAGACAAGGTTACCATTAGTATCTGTCTTGACCAGCCAGACAGCCCACCCACCAGAAGTACATCCTGCCAGAATATAGCCGCCATCTGAAGTCTGTTGACCAGAAAAGCATTCATCAGTGCCCCTACCGAACGTGTTGCTTCAAAGACTATCGCCATTCTCATCGGTCTTCACTAGCCAGAAGTTTGGACAAGCCCAC
>CBDVDL010000210.1:0-4086 GCA_965372735.1 uncultured Alphaproteobacteria bacterium
GTCCACCGGTGAGTCGGACTTCGATTCCGGGCGTCACGTCGCTGTTGTTATCGAGTAGTGTCAAGACTCCGGCATCTTTCAAGACAGCGAAATCTTCGTGCAGGTAGCCCTCATCATCGGGCGGCGCTTTCATCGCGGCTTCCCATTCACGCCTTTGCACAATATAGCGCGCTTGTGGAAACGTCGGTTCTGCGGCACCTGCATTATTGAAACGAGTCGCTCCACCGGCATGATCCCAGTGCAGGTGCGTGAGAATGACGATGTCGATATCATCATGCCTCACGTTCAACGCTTTGAGCTCCGCATCGAGATGGCGCGGCCATTCCATCCGGTAGGTCTCTACGAAATCGCGGCGAGGTTTGGTGCCGACGCCTGTATCGATGAGCACGGTTTGTCTATGCCCGCGCACCAGCAGACAGTTCATGCCGACGAGCAAGCGCGAATTCGACCGGGAAACGGCATTCTCGGGCAGATGAAACAATCCGTCTTGAATCAGGTTCAGTGTGAAAGAGCCAAGTTTCATTTTTTTATTTATGGCGCGAGAGGTGGGGGCACCCACTCGCGGCGATTCTATTACAAACTCGCGGTGTTCTGCTTATTATTTCTCGCCTAAGATGGTTCGGGCGATGATGATGCGTTGAATCTCCGAGGTGCCTTCGCCGATTTCCGTGATTTTATTGTCGCGGAACATACGCTCGACGGGATAGTCGCGGGTGTAGCCGTAACCGCCGTGAATTTGAATCGCCTGCAGACAAACACGCGACGCCATCTCGCTGGCATACAGTTTTGCCATCGCGGATTCTTGAATAAACGGCCGGTCCTGATCTTTGAGCACGGCGGAGCAATATGTCAGGTGGCGCGCGGCTTCGATTTGGGTGTGCATGTCCGCCAATTTAAATTGCGTGGCTTGAAATTTTGTCAAAGGTTTGCCGAACTGCTTGCGCTCTTTCGCGTAGGAGAGCGCCGCTTCGAAAGCACCTTCCGCGAGCCCGAGCGCCATCGCCGCAATGGAAATGCGCCCGCCGTCGAGCGTGGTCAGCATCTGTTTAAACCCTTCCCCCTCTTTGCCCAAAAGATTTTCCTTCGGCACCTTGCAGTCTTCAAAGTGCAGCATGACGGTGTTGGACGCGCGGCAACCGAGCTTGTTTTCTTTTTTGCCGACGGTGAAACCCGGCATGCCCGCTTCGATAATGAATGAACTGATGCCTTTCGTGCCTTTGGATTTATCTGTGAGCGCCGAAATCACGACGGTCTGAGCGTAGCTGCCGTTGGTGCAAAATTGTTTCGTACCATTCACAAGGTAATGGTCGCCCTTCAGAACTGCGGTTGTCTGCGTCGCTCCGGCGTCCGAGCCCGCTTGTGGTTCGGTCAGGCCGTAGGCTCCAATCCATTGCCCGCTGCAGAGATTGGGCAGATATTTTTTCTTTTGTTCATCCGTGCCGAAAGCGAAAATAGGCCAGCAGCCGAGCGAGATATGCGCTGCGAGTGTGAGTCCTGTCGAACCGCAGACTTTGGAAATTTCTTCCACGGCGAGTGTGTAGGACAGATAATCCATTCCGGCTCCGCCGTATGACTCGGGGAACGGAATTCCCATCAGTCCCAGCTCACCCATTTTTCGTATCGGCTCGTGAGGGAAGGTTTGCTCTTCATCAATTTCCGCCGCAATCGGAGCTAATTCATTCTGCGCAAAATCGCGAACCATGTCGCGAAGCATCCGTTGCTCTTCATTCAGGTCCATGCTGTCTCCTAAAAGGAAATGAAATCTATTCCGGCCGTGTTATGAATCCGGCTCGGTGGTATGAACATTCCGGGCAGATCAGGGGATCTGCCTCGGCGGTTTTAGTCCTACTCGTCTTCGAGGAATTCGTCGAGGCGATCGAACTCGCGGCCTTTTTCTTTTTTCTGACGCATTCGAATGTCTTCGATTAATTGATCGTATTCTTCCTGTGAAAGGTCGTAATTTTTCAGCAACTCCTCCAGTTCATCGCGCGCTTTTTCGAAATGCTCCCCTGCGGGGGAAGTTGAACGAGATTTTTTCGGGCTCATGAAATCTCCTTTCTTTTCCTCACGGATTCGCGGGACTTTCTGTAAGACGTTAGACTTTCTTCGAGAGTATCGAAGGGAACTTCAAAAGTGATTGTTGGACGTTCATCCAAGTGAGCGAAGACTTCTAATGCAGAAGCTACATCGACGGTTCCGGTTCCGAGTGCCCAGTGACGATCTGTTTCGCCGTCGTTATCGGACAGGTGCAGATGTTTGATTCGTTCGCGGAATCGCTCCGCCCACTCTTTGGGAGGAACATCGCTGTAGCAGTGCGCGTGCCCGACGTCGAGGCACATACCCAGTGCGGGATTTTCATAGGTTTCAAAAAGCCGCTCGAAGAAGGACGGGTCGGATTCGTATGTATTTTCGACGAGCAGCATGACGCCGCATTCCTGCGCTTCCGTCAGCACTCGCGGGAATTCTTCCGAAAAACACTTCCACCATCCTTTCGCGGAAACCGGTGAATACTGCGGGAGATAACCGGAATGCATCACCATGAAGGGCGAGCCTACCATGCGAGCCACTTGGAATCCGCGCAGAATCACATCGCGGCTGTAGTGCCGGATGTGCTCATCTTTTGCGCCGAGAGTCAAATTTTGAAACGGCCCGTGCAGCCGCGCGGGGACTCCAGCGTCTTTGAGCAAATCTACGACGGGCAGGATATCTCCCAAGACGATATCCGGCCAGAGTATCCGTGTATCTTCCAGCATCAATTCGATTCCGATGCCGAGTTCGCTCAATCGAGAAAGCTGCTCCTCGGCTTTATGGAAGCGGCAATATTGAAACGGAACATCCCACGGGTCTTTGTCTGATTGAACACCGCTCATGACGATGCGTCCTCTTCGAGAGGTTCCAAATCCAGCACGGTCGCATCGGCTTCGAGAATATCGCCTTCCTTGAAAAAGATTTCGGCGACTTTACCCGCGCGGGGAGCGCGCAGGTTATGTTCCATTTTCATCGCTTCCAATATCGCCACCGTTTGTTTCGCTTCGACATTTTGTCCGATTTCGACGAGCAATTTACGCAGTGTTCCCGGCATGGGAGCGGTCAGGTGGGAATCACTGCCCGCTGCGACACTGCCTGCCGCTTCATCGGTGGGTCGTTCGAGGACGAGCGTTTCTCCGTTAATCCAAATATGTGTTTTTTCTCTCGCTGGTCGCACCATGACACGAAACTTCCGATTGTCTTTTTCGATGACGAATTGTCCGGGTGCCATCTCTTCGATGAGCACATCGTGATGGGTTCCATCGACAACAGCGTCGAAACCATCGGCGCTTTTCTCAAGGGATGCGCGGTGCGTTTCTCCATCTATGAGGAATTCGGATTTCAATATTTGTCCTTTCGTTCCGGGCGAATCTGGAGATTCGCCTCGGCGAGATAGCATGAATTCATCAAGAGCGGGCGATTTCCCATGAGCCGATAGTTTGCCAAGGTGTCGGCTGCGCTCGCGTAATATCTGAGCCGCTGTGCTTTGCGCCTTTACCGGAGAGTAGCGCTGCAATCAAAGCGACTTCGCGAACGGCTTCGTCCGGTACGGGCGGTGTCCAATCGGCGAAATGATGTTCGAGGAAATGCGTTGACAACTCGCCGGAAACAAAAGCGGGATGTTTCAGAATATCCTGTAAAAGGTTAATCGGCGTCGCGACGCCTAAGATGACATATTCCGACAGCGCGCGCTGCATTCGGCGAATGGCTTCGGCGCGGTTGTCGCCGTAGGTGACCAATTTCGATAAAATCGGATCGTAGTGAACAGAGATTTCGAGTCCTTCACGCAAACCGCTGTCACAGCGCACACCCGGCCCTTGAGGCTCTCGCAGTCCGACAATCACACCGGAAGACGGCAGGAAATTTTTCGCGGCGTCTTCGGCGTAAATGCGGCATTCGATGCTGTGCCCGCGCGGATTTACGTCTTTCTGAGTGAAAGGGATTTTTCCGCCGGATGCGATTTCGAGCTGCAGAGCGACCAAATCAAGCCCGGTGCAGAACTCCGTGACGGGATGTTCGACCTGCAGCCGCGCGTTGACCTCCATGAAGTAGAACGAG
>CBDVDL010000211.1:0-4081 GCA_965372735.1 uncultured Alphaproteobacteria bacterium
GCAAATACTGGTTAGTTTATCTCGCCCGTGCGCTGATCGTCTATCCGGGGGGATTCGGAACTCTCGATGAGCTTTTTGAAGTACTGACGCTGCTTCAGACGAGGAAAATCAGGAAAACTCTGCCGATTGTTCTCTATGGCAGCGCCTACTGGCGGGAGGTCGTTAATTTTGAAGCCATGGTTCGGTGGGGGCTGATAATGAAGGAAGATCTTCAATTGTTTCACTGGTGCGACAGTCCGCAGGAGACGTTTGATTTCCTTCGCGAAGCGATTCCACTTCACAAAGAACTTTCGGAGAAACGTAAACTAAGCAGGGCGCAACGCGCCCGATAGACTATCTGTATATAAAGTTTGGAAAGATAATTTCGGAAATTAGTTTGGATGACAGATGAGAAGAATCTCCCTTTTTAGAGAAATCGTTTTCGTTTCGCTGCTAAGCATTCTCGTGGGATTCGGCGGTAAGGCTGTGCGTCAGAATACGATCCCGTTTTGGGGACGACCGATTCCTGTGAAGTTGATTAACTTGCCGGATGCAAACGCCGGACCCAAGGCGACACATCCGGATAGTATGTTCGTGCCTACAGACGCGCCGTATCATATATCGCTGGCGAGAGCCGCCGGACTTTTTCTTCAACGAGAGAAATTAGGTGTTTACTTTGTGGATGCTCGCTCTCCTGAGCTTTATGGGGAAGGGCATATCCCCGGCGCTATGAATCTGCCGTGTGAACATCTCGATGAAGATTCCGATGCGTTGGTTCAGCTCCTCGATAAGGAAAAACTGATTGTAATTTACTGCGATAATCACGAGTGCCAGCTTTCGCTCGATTTGGCTGAAATTTTACTGGAGATGGAATTCCGGCGCATCGCTGTATTTGAAGAAGGCTGGGATTCATGGGTGGAGTCCGGCTATCCTGTCGCAACCGGAATAGAGGAGCAGGATTAGCGCCATTTCCGCATCATCAGCTCTTAGGTAAGTATCGTTAAACGAGTCGGTTCCGCAAAGCTTAACTCGTGCTAAATTCTCTTGTAAAAAGCCCCCAAGAAAGGGGGCTTTTTAGGCGCAGAAACTCAATATTGGTGCGGATTTTCGCTTGACTTTGTGAAAAATAATCAATAAGTTTTACTATGCAAAAGTTTACATCTTCACGACTGTTTCGCCTTCTGGCAATCGTATGTCGTTTATGGCTGGCGGCGATACTTTTATATGCTGCTGTACCGAAACTCCAGGATCCGGCGGCTTTTGCCAAAGCGATAACGAATTACCATATGGTGCTGCCGATTGTCGGAATGGATTACGTTTATCTGATGGCATTGCTCCTGCCTACGATGGAAGCGGTTATCGGCGTCCTGCTGATCTTGGGATTCTGGAAGCGGGGCGCAAGTCTGCTTGTGGCAGCGATTATGCTCGTGTTTATCGCCGCTCTCGCGTCAGCGCTGGCGCGCAATCTTAATATCGACTGCGGTTGTTTCGGTCTCACGGAACGCGGAGCGGAAATCGCTCATAAGATAGGACTCAATCGCCTCCTTGAAGATGTCGCCTATGTGCTAATGGCGGGCGTCGTGTTTTGGGAAGCGACGGTCTCGAGAAAACGACGAGTTCAAAAGTAAGCGATGGCGTGCTGCAAAAGCATAGGGGTTGTTCTGCTGTTGGTTTTCACGTGCGGAGTTGTGAATGCTGCCGCGCCGGTACGCTCTTTTGGGAAAGCGGGAAGCATTTCGCATTATTTCCCGCCGCCGCGCCTGACATCCGCTCAAATGCCAGCTTTTCAGCGGGGAGAACCGCGGATGACTCCGGGACGATTGGATGACTACGAATGGGTTTTTGTAGATTCGCTTGTCGAAAGCAGAACGCCGCCTGAAGCAGTTGTCCCCACGGGAATTCTCTTCTTTCCATCGATAGAGCGCGGCCTCATCAGCTCCTGGCATACAATATTCCGGAGTGAAGACGGCGGAGCTAATTGGAGGGATGCGAATCGAGGGTTCGGATATGAATCGGTCGAATATCCGAACTACGTTTATGGAATGGCGGCGAATTCCTCTGTTCCAGGTCAGATGCATAATAGACTGGTTTATTTAGCTTGTATGAATATGTCAGTCGGTTGGGGTTATATCAGGAAGGCTCGATTTCCGAACCCGTATTCCAGTTACGTCGATACAAACCCGTACAAGACAACAGATTACTGGCTCGGACATATTATGCTACCGGATACAGCGCACCTCACCGCTCTTGGCAGTTGGGACGGATATGACCTTTTTTGGGAAGCATGGATCGAGGTCGATTCCACCGGTGATTCCACGGTTCATTCAGCTTGGACAGAGACGCTTATAGATCCCGGCGGATGGGTGACCGGTCCGATGGCTTGTGTTGGCGGGTTTCTCTATGCGGTTGGAACGCGTCAATGGGTCAGCTCGGATACGGGCCGCACATGGCAGGTTCGTCCCAGTGCCGACGGAGTTTTCGACGGGGGTGTCGCTTTCGTAGACACGCTCTATGGTTGGACTGGAGGCGGGCGTATTGAGGACGAATCTGAAGGATGGGTGCATCGAACAACGGACGGAGGGTTGACCTGGAGCGGACGCATTCTCGAGACGGACTATCCGATTCGAACAGTGCATTTTCTCACCCGGGAGATTGGCTTCGCGGCGGGAGGAAATTACCGAGACACAACAGGAGGTGTATGGGATTCGATTGGGGGCATCTGGAGTACGAGCGACGGGGGAGAAACCTGGCAGGAAGATGCCGCCCTATCCGCTGAGGTGACGGTCTTAGGTTCACGGCGCGAGAGCCCGGTGCACGTATACGTTTTTGCAGCGGGTTTTTATCCTGATTTTATCGGCGGTGTCTGGAGGACACGCGTTTTTCTCCCGGATACCGGCGCGGTTCTTGTCGCGCGACCCGATACCCTCGATTTCGGCAGCATCCTTCCGGGTGAGATAGATACGCTTTCTTTCTGGGCGGCAAATTTCGGTTCGCGTGATGTGACGGTTACCGAGCTGGACCATGCCAGTCCGTTTTTCGATCCTTTGTCGGATGAGATCCCTTTCGATATTGCTCCGGGAGATTCGGAGGAAGTTTTTGTGACATTCCAGCCGGATGTTGCGGGAATTTTCATCGACGCGATTCGCGTTTTGAACAATGAGAATCAGGATGTCCGAGTGATTTGTCTCGGAGAAGGCCGGGATGTAGCAACGGATATTTCAGGCTCGGCGCTCCCTGACGAACCGGCTCTCTCGATTTATCCCAATCCGGGGAATCCGAGTTTTTATATTACTTTTTCCTTGCCCGCAAGGGCAGATATTCAGCTCGTTGTGTACAACCTTCTCGGTCGCCGAGTTGCGCTTCCGGCAGACGGTTTTTTTGACGTGGGAATTCATCACGTGATTTGGCTGGCGAAGGATTTGCCCAGCGGCATCTATTTTGTGCGACTCGAAGGAATTCCATCACCGCAAACGCGGAAGCTTTTCCTGATGAGATAAGCTCTCGGGCGGCGCAACTTCTTCCGGAATAACATGCTCCAATAGAAGTGAGTCTAAGTCAGCTGCTTACATCTGTTGGAAGCTGTTTGCCGCACCCTTAAAATCAAGAGGTCTGACATGTCACGTATAACCTTTTTACTCATTTTCGCTATGGGAGTACTGGTTTGCGCTCCTCTCGCGAGTTTTGCTCAGTGGGACGATGAGTTGGAACGACGATGAATGGGAAACAGAAACGTTCGTGAAACGTCCCGGATTTGTTTTTGAAGGAGCGCTGCCGGTTCCGCGCGCTCATATCGAGAGCGCCTACGAGGGAGATTTCGGTTATGGAGTTTCCGTCGTGTTGACCAAGCTCGATTTCGGTCACTGGCGACCTGTAAGCGACAAAATTCGTTTGCGCTACACCGAAGATTGGATGACTTTCAAAGATGATTTTGCGACATCGCTGAATCTGACGAACTCGCAAAAGCGCGCGCGTTTGTGGGGAGTCACGATTGGTGGGGGAAGTGCAGGCAAATTTTTCGGGGGGAATAAATGGGTAGTGTCAGGTTATCACGGCACGTTTTTGGGACTCTACGGCTTGGAGCTCAAACCCGCTGCGTTTTCGG
>CBDVDL010000212.1:0-4030 GCA_965372735.1 uncultured Alphaproteobacteria bacterium
GGTTGCTTGTGATTTTGCTGACCGGAGGAAGGATATTCGCCAATGTTTAGACCATCGATGCGTTCTATTTGGACGCTGCTCTTTCTGGCCGTTGTCAGTTTTGGTCTTTTCCAAGTCGTAGATTTCTTCCGGGTGCTTCGCAGACAGCCTTGGTATAACGAAAAGATTCAGGCCACGGAACTTGCCGTGGAAGGATTGAAGGCTTTTCAACAGGAGCAGCTCGAAAAGGGCGTTTTTTTACATGAATATGAGGATCCGCGTTTTGCGGCGATTATCGGCCAGCAATTCTCTCAGATTACGACCGATTACAGTGTTTTCGAAGCGAAGGTTATGGGGGCAAATCCAAATTTCGCTGCCGTTGCTGTCGATCTTTTTAGGCAAGCAGGTCTCAAATCAGGAGATGTGGTCGCTATAGGCTGCACGGGCTCCAACCCGGGAGTCAATCTGGCGGTCTATGCGGCGGCGGAGGTGCTGGGTTTGCGGCCTCTGATTATCACATCTATCGGGAGTTCCTGGTGGGGAGCAAACGATCCGGATTTCACGTGGCTCGACATGGAAGCTGTTATCGAGCGCGAAGGACTGATTCATTTCCATTCGTTGGCGGCTTCGCTCGGCGGCGGGGAAGACCGCGCGAGGAGTCTTTCCAATATCGGAAAGGGCATGATGCGACTCGCCGCGGAGCGCAATGCTATTCCTCTGATTGAAAAAAGTCTGGCGGCGTCCATTCAAAAACGTATTGAGATATATGAGCAGGCGGCTGGCGGGGAACCGATTAAAGCGTATGTGAATATCGGCGGAGGTCTCGCAAGTCTGGGACACGCGGAGAATGGACAACTCATTTCCAGCGGATACCATCGGCATCTCCCGCTTAGGAATTATCCGGCGCGAGGTGTGATTCATCACTTTGCCCACCGCGGAGTTCACATTATTCATCTATCGAATATCACGGATGTAGCTCGACAATATGGCTTGGGTCCGGCGCGAGTACCGCTGCCGGTGACGGGAACGGGTGCGGTATTCGAAGAGGAGCGTTATGATTTGCGTTTGGCGGGAATGGCGACAGTTGTTATCCTCCTCCTCTTAATTGTGTTGATTAAACTGGATGCGCGTTTATTCCGTCTGAAAGAAGAAGGGGTTGACCCGGATACGTTGATGTAATGTGAGAACAGAATCATGAAAAGCTATCGAATCCGAGAAGCGCTCGTCCTCTGTCTCGTGGCAGGCATGACGATGAGTTTGTGGGCGAAAACTCAATGGACGCGAATCACTCCGCAGAAGTATGACAAAAAGGTCACCCTGCGGATTTCAGAAAAGAATCGCACATATTTTGAGCTTCGCAAAGACTCCGAAATCGAATTGCACCTCTCCGGGCCGACGAAATTAAGCGTGATTTCTCGTGTCCTAATTCCGTCATCAAAAGATGAACAGCGCTATTCCTATATGCTTCGCCGGGATGACGGCAAATGGATTAAATATTCTCAGCGTGATGACGTTGCTACTCATGTCCACTTGAAGCAAGATGATTCGAAAAAGATTTCAAACAGTAAGAAACGTATCTTTGAGATACCGGCGGGTACTCATACCTATGTTTTTCGACTTCCCAAGAAATCTTCGCGCCGCGCGTTTTTACGTTTTCATCTGCGAAAAGGTGATATGGGCGCTCCCATAAAAACGGTGGCGATAACTCCTCAGGATTCAAGTAAATCTGTAGAGCTTATCGTGGGCGAGGAGATTACAACCTATTATCGCCTGCTGAAGGACAATCCGGTAAACTTGACTCTCATTGGACCGGCTTCCCTGAAAATTCTGGCACGACTCGAATATAATTCGACCATGCGAGGGCAGCAAAATTTCCGTGTGCAGGTCTTCGAGGATGATTCCATCAAGAGTACGTATTCATTGAGTTCCAAGAAATCGGATGTTTGTCGATATAAAGAACCGTTAGGCCTTGTCCCCAGCAAGGCGGAGAAATTGTTGTTGGATATTCCCGCGGGGGAACATGCGTATCGGTTTGTGCTTCCCGAAAATCATCGAACCATTCTGATTAAATTCCTGTTGCCGAAAAAAGATCTCGCTGGTGAGCCATGACACGGCTGATTCGAGGAATTCTTCTAACGGTTCTGCTTGTGGGTATGGCGTTGCCGATTCAGGCAACGGCGAGAAAATCGTTTCTATTGGATGCCTCGTTATCCCTGCAATTCGGCGGGCGCTACGTGGATAATGCGATTCGGTTGTCCGAAACCGACATTGATCGTTTCCAGAACAGTCCTAAACCTTTCGAAACACCTCTGAAAACGTATGATGACTGGAAGAATGAGCTTGTCCTGAAGCCGACATTGAGACTGCGTCTGCCTCAAAGACACCGGTTGATTGCGGTTTATTCTTTTAAGATGGCGGAGTTCGCAAACAACCCCTTCCTGAATTATCAAACCCACACGCTCAATCTTTATTTCCGACCGATGTCTCTTAAGCGCTGGTGGTTGGTGAATTTTCGTGCCTTCACCATTCCGTCCTATTATCTTCGCAACCACTACGACCGGGATACCGGAGCCTTTCATGCGGCGCGTTTCCAAAATTGGCAATACCGCATCGCGCCTCGTTTCCGGTTCTGGAAACCACTGTGGATAAAATTCCAGGCTGAATTCGAGACCTTATATTATAACGCGAAGTTCACCGAATGCGACGGTGAAATGATTTCCGTGGGGTTGGGAGGGGACTATAATGGTTTAAAGCCCTTTACCTTCTCGCTGATGTATCTGCGGAATCACTCCGATAATATTGGGCACAGCAGTATAGACGAAGCGAACTGGAATCCTTTGGATCCGCTCAGCTCCGATACGGAATACGGAGACGCCACCTTTGACGAGGATGAAATTTTTGTCCGGGGAACAGGACATCTCACCCATATTTTTTCTATCCCGATTCGCGGTAACATCAACGCACAACTTCGCCGGCGCATCTATACGACCGATAATTCCATCGCAAATGATCCTTTCCATCGAGGCCGCCTCGACGTTCGTTGGGAAATCGCGCCATCCATCACCGCCGCTGTGACACCGACTGTCAACATGACGCTTGGCGCCAGCTACGAGGAGAGAACAACCACGAGCGATGTGGCGAGAGTGGAAGAGATAAAAAATTTCCGCGTCCGAGAAGCTTATATCGCCTTTGAGTACAAACTCCCCTAACAATTAATAACGTTGTCCAATAGAAAACCCACCTTTTCGGTGGGTTTTTTCATTAATAGTGCCGCGGCATCCTCGCCGAGGCAGATCCCCTGATCTGCCCGGAATGTTAATCGCTACGAAAGAAATGCTGATAACAATTCTCAAAAGTATCTTTTCCACACGCCAAAGCCATCAGGTTTGGCCACAGGCGGCGCGCCTGAGCCACCATCAAATCAGCTACTTGCCGAATTTCCCATTGAGCATGTTTGTCTTGGCGCAGCCGTGCGATATGATAAAGTTCGCGAGAATTGACCTGAAGTTGTATTCGGCGGATATGCGCGTTCGTCAGAAGATACGGCGCAACCGCCGGAACTTCCGTGGCAAGCTCTCGACTGGCGTTAGCAGCTTGCCGCACCGCCTGCTCAAATCTATCGGCAAGGCCAGCCTCAGCGACAGCCGGAGGAAGTATGAATCCATCATCAGGATTATAAGGAGCAGGTAGAAGCGTCGCCATTCGATGCCGCTTTAGCTGACCGTAGCAGCACGCGGATACCTTCACCTGAAATTGCAAAGTCGCCAGTTCGAATTCTCGCGGAGCCGCATCATGCTCTGTCATCCCTCGAAATACTTCCCGCCAGAATTTTGGCGATACGTTTTCGGCTTCTAATTGGGCGCCCGTATGAAACGCGATGGCGTCAGCGACAACCTGCTCTCCCTGTTCCGTTGCGCTGATAAAGCTCACCTGCGGGGCTGTCAGCATTTGTGCAGGTTCCGAGCGTACGTGCTCGGGATAATTTTGTGCAATACGAGAACGGTTCTGTCTCGGGAAGCTGTGAGCTTTAATGTATTTGATAAGTGAGGGA
>CBDVDL010000213.1:0-3993 GCA_965372735.1 uncultured Alphaproteobacteria bacterium
CGTCAGGGAGATGATATTGTCCTGCAATGGAATCCCAACGGAGCGGCATCCTATAATATCTACAGCTCTTCCAACGCTATCGGACCTTTTACCAACCTTGAAGCCTCGACGATAGATACCTTCTTCGTCGACGAGAACATCCTCCAGATCCAATCTCCAAAATTCTATCAAGTCCTCAGCATCAAACCATAAACCATAAATTTCCCCCCGCGTGCGGGGGGAATTAAAGGGGGATCTCCTTTGTAATTAGAGTATCACCCACCCCGAATAAACACAGCGCCCATCTCAGGCGCTTTTTCTCTTTCTGACCAAAGCATGCACGGTTATGCGGAGCTATGGTCTCTTCGAACGAAAAAATCAAAGGTCACAATCGCACTAATCGCAACAAGCGTCAGAGCCGTTACCGCAAATGTCGTACTCGTTTGGAGAGATTCCACTCCAAGCGTCCCGCCGAGCCATCCTAACGCGTCGCGCCACAAACCCCAGAGCCTTGTGGCGATCGGTCGTCCATAAAGCACACCCACCAGTACCAGCGTCCCAATCGGAGCATACGTTGACAAACGTCCCAGCACGCGATCAACAGCGATGTCTCCATTGGGCAGCGGGAGTCCGGCTTTTTCGAATACGCGATTAGTGAAATCCGAATCGGCACGAACCCAGCTTTGAGTTCGCAGCATCCCATCGAGCAGTTTCTCCTGCTCAAATGCTTGGTACAGTTCCGTGTCCATTTCGAGCAGCGCTGCAATCTCCTTGTGCTGAGCGGGCGGCAAGTCTCCGCAGATAAACTCGGGCAGCAGTTCTATGGCTTTTTCGCGGGTCATCATTTCTCCTCTCCGGGTAACAGTCTTTCCCGCAGCCACGCCTTCGCTCGGAACAGATAGCTTTTCACAGTGCCCATCGGGACATCCATGATTTCGCCAATCTCCAGGTAGGACAGGTTTTCCAAGTAGTACAATGTAATTGCTGTTCTATATTTTTCAGGCATTTGTGGTATCAATTTCTCCATCCGAGCTTTGAGCGGCGCTTCCTCTGCATAGGGATTGCCCGCCGCTGTATGCATACTTGGATGTGACCAAATCGCCGGTTCGTCCACAGGCAGAAACTGCGCCCTGGCTCGAGCCGTCTTTTTCTGTGCAATACAAAGATTGATAGTAATCCGGTAAATCCATGTCGAAAGCTTTGCCTCTCCTCGAAATTTCGGCAGTCCTTTCCAGATTCTTAAGAAGACCTCTTGAGCCAGATCCTCGGCTTCTGCGTTTCTTCCAAGCATTCTTGAAACCAGATTGATAACCATATCCTTATAATTATCAACCAATTGCGCAAATGCTCGAGTCTCGCCCTGGCGAAGGCGCTGTAGTAGTTCGTCCTCAGCCAAGACAGGCCTCTTCTTGAAAGTTTTGCCTTCCCTTCTGTAGATAAGACATGGGATTCTCGCTTAATGTTGCGCCTCTTATACTCTGCAACATGCTCCGACGTTGCGCAGTCTTATTGGTAGAAAGCAGCCGAACGTGCTTTCATGGCGAAAAAATGTTATATTAAACTATAAACACGGAGAACATCCAATGTATTCAGGAATCTTTCGTCCGGAAATTATAGGCCAAATGGTGGGCTTGGTCGCTATCATCGGTGTCATCTTTATGGTCGTTATACTTGTCTGGTTTCGGGAACGCGGTAAGCGGCTTCGAGACAAGATGATTCACGAAGAACGACTCGCCGCTATCGAGAAGGGAGTCCCTGTCCCCGCGTTGCCCGCTGAGCCGCCTCTACCACGGAATTATGTGATGAGGGGAATGGTTTGGATGGCGATAGGACTGGGGTTGCTGGTGATTACATGGTCAGAAGCCGATTTTCCGCTGGGAATTGGTTTAATCTTCATCTTTATTGGACTAGCGATTCTGATTGCTCATCTCCTGACAACGCGCCGTAGGAAAGAAGCGTATCACTCTGATATTGGACATCATTCCGATTTGGATAGTCCGTCGTAAAATGGAGGCCGCGACTTTCGCGGCGATGGAGCGCGCAGTGAACGATGAGCCGGGCGACGAGCGCTAAATTGCGAAGTTCAATCAGCGGTTCCGTCACTTCCGTTCGCCAGTAAAACTCCATAATCTCTCGCTCCAAGAGCCGGATGCGCCGTTCCGCCCGGTGAAGCCGGAAATCCGAACGGACAATGCCCACATAATCCCACATGAGGCGTTGGATTTCCTGCCTGTCGTGTGAGATGAGCACCCATTCTTCCTGATTAGTCGTACCCTCATCCGACCACGGTTCCGCTTGAGGCGGCGGGGGAGCGTCTTTCAGCCATCGTTTGCATTCACAAGCAGCTTCATGAGCAAAGACGATGGCTTCCAAAAGCGAGTTGGATGCTAAACGGTTAGCGCCGTGCACGCCCGTCATCGCGACTTCTCCCACGGCAAAAAGCCCCTGCAAACTTGTATGAGCCTGCAGGTCTGTCACCACGCCTCCGCACATATAATGTGCCGCCGGAACGACAGGAATCGGCTCTTTGGTGATATCCAGTCCGCGCTCTAAGCACGTCTCGTAAATATGGGGAAATCTGTCGCGCAAAGCCGAAGCGGAGAGATGAGTGCCGTCTAAGTACACGCATTTATCTCCCCGCTTTTTCATTTCCGCGTCAATCGCCCGTGCGACGATATCACGTGGAGCCAGTTCTTTTTGAGGATGGTAACGCTCCATAAATGTCTCGCCGTCCGACGTACGAAGCACCGCGCCGAATCCGCGAACCGCTTCGGAAATAAGAAAACGCCGCTCTTCCGTACGCTCTGTCCGTTCGTACAAAGCAGTTGGGTGAAATTGCATAAATTCGAGATTTCCCATCTTCGCGCCCGCGCGCCACGCCATCGCGATACCGTCTCCTGTTGCAATGGAGGGATTGGTTGTATGCTGATAAACGAGTCCCGCGCCGCCGCTGGCTAACACCACCGCTCGCGCCGAAATCATTCCGACTGTTTCGTTTTTCTTGTCCATCACATACGTGCCAAAACACCGGATGCCGTCATCGACTGGTTCCCCCGCACGCACTTTCGGACGAACCAGCAAATCAATCGCCAGATGATGTTCCAGCACTTGGATGCGGCCGGTTTCTTTGGCGCGGCTTGTAAGAACTTTTTCGACTTCTCTGCCCGTGTGATCAGCGCGGTGAACAATCCGTGCGCGGGAATGTCCGCCTTCCCGGCCCAGAGAAAGTCGCCCGTGTTCGCGGGTAAAATCAACACCCCATTCCATCAGCTCGCGGATGCGTTCAGGCCCTTGCTCCACCACAAGCTGCACTGCATTCTCATGGCAGAGCCCCGCGCCTCCTTGCAGCGTATCTTCCACATGCAGCGTGATGGCATCATCCGGCGACGCGACACTGGCAATCCCGCCCTGAGCGTAATTCGTGGCTGATTCCACGGACTCTTTCTTGGTAATCAGAATCACGTCAGCGAAGCGAGCGGCTTTCAGCGCGAACGTATATCCGCCCACGCCCGAACCGATGACTAAGATATCACAGGTAAGCGTTCCCATAAATCTCCAGCAGTTAAGCAAAATCAGTAATAATATACGTGTGCTTTCCCCGAAAGTCAAGAAGCACAAGAATCCCCGCGACAATTCAATTTCCTTCTACCTGCGGGGGATAAAGGGGGCGACAAAACAATTCCGGCCGGGTTACGCGCAATGAGTTCATCGTTTGGACTATGGGAACCTGCGCTGAACCCGGCTCGGCGAGTTAGAACCGACCCCGCCGCGGCATGCGTCTCGCGTGCCCGGAATGTAGCCATCCAAATAATCACATGCCATATCATATGAGTGAAAAATAAACTTGACAATGTGTGCGAAAATTACGATATTAGAAAGTCTAAGGAAATACCGACGGCCTCCCCGAAACAAAAGACGGACATTACGGGATATATTATTGTAATTTAAATAGTTCCGTTCAGGTATGGGCGTAAAATTGTCTCTTGGGGAAGGGCCCATAGCTCAGCTGGTTAG
>CBDVDL010000214.1:0-3985 GCA_965372735.1 uncultured Alphaproteobacteria bacterium
GATCACCGGCTACGGTGGTGATATGGGTAATGGGGATCAGCGCAGGGCGCAGGCCAGTGCTTTGCTCAGCAAACCTTTCAAGATTGCCGATTTAAAAAAGGCGATTGATAATGCGCTGGGCGTGGGAGTTTCCTATGCCAAGTCCGCCGCCCTTTAGTGAAGGAGATACCATGGGCGTAAATCGGGGAGAGTATCCATCGGATACATCTACTTTGGATCGTGAACACCTACCCGATTCCGCGGTGGAGATTCTGATCGTTGATGATGAAGCCGCGGTTTGCGAGTCAATCTCAGAGGTGCTCAAGCACGAAGGCTATGCACCCCGGAGCAGTCTGGATTTTGATTCCGCAATCCAAAATTTGGATCAGCGTTTTTTCCCTGTCGCGATTGTGGATATCCATCTTCCGGGTACGAACGGGATTGCGCTACTGAGTTATATTCAAGGGCTTCATAACAATACACAGGTCATCATCATCACCGGGGATCCGACGATTGAGACCGCCCGGGAAGCCATCCGCCTTAGGGCCTATGACTATATTTCGAAGCCGTTTAAAAGCGCGGAACTGTTGACGGTTGTCGAACGGGCGCTGGCACGGTATCGCCTTTTTGACGAGAAACAGCGCCTCGAAAAAGAGAACGAACTTTATCAACAAGCACTCGAGCAGCTTGTCGAACGCCGGACAAGTCAGCTTCGCGAGAGCGAAGAACGCTACCGGGTGCTTTTTCATCATGCCATCGACGCGATTTGTCTTTTAGATATCCCCACCGGAACGATTCGCGATGTCAATCTTGCGGCATCGCGGCTTATCGGTCTTCCCGCGGAAAAACTAATCGGACAGCCTATCAAGCGCTTTGTCGGAGCGCAACTCGACGAAGTTTTCAGTGACATAGCCAGCGGCAAGCGCAAAGAATGGCATCTGGATTACGTGCAGCTTCATCGCATTGACAAAGAAGTTCGCCGCGTACAACTCTCCGTCGGCGCGATTGATTTCCAGTATCAAAAAATCCTGCAGGTTATTTGCCAAGACATTACCGATAAAGTCGCTTTAATTGAGCGGCAGCGGCAGATGGAAATTGAATTTCTTTCTGAGCAGCGCCTTGCTTCCATCGGGCTATTGGCTTCGGGTATCGCGCATAATATCAATACGCCTTTGATGGGTATCTATGGCCTCGCTCAGATTATGAAAATGAAATACTCCAACATGGCGGAAGTGGATGATATTCTGATCCAGACTGAGCGGGTTCACCAGATTATTCAGAATATGATGTGGAAGAGTCGTCAGGATCAGGACAAGACGGCACAGGAGCTGAACCTCAGCGAACTCCTGCGGGAAGAGCTGAAATTTCTGGAAGCGGATTTGGAATTCAAACATAATGTCGAAAAGGAATTCCAATTGGCGACGGATCTCCCAGTTGTTCACGGCGTTTACAGCGATTTTTCTCAAGCCATCATGAACATCGTGCGCAACGCTTTGGATGCGATGTGGAATCGGGATGCGCGCAAGCTGCGCGTATCGACCGTGCGAGACGGGGAGGGAATCGCTGTCGAAATCGAAGATACAGGCTGCGGGATTCCGGAAGAGAAATTGGATCATATTTTTGCGCCGTTCTTTACGACGAAGCCTGTTGTGGGTAAAGAGGAAAAGAACGAACCGACCGGAACCGGCCTGGGACTTTCTACCGCGCGCCGCCTTCTGGAACCCTACGGCGTCCAATTCGACATCAAGAGCACCGTGGGAAAAGGAACGAAATTTACATTGCACATCCCGGTGAAAAAGCCGGAAGTGTCTTAAAATAAAATCTACTATTGGGGTAGGCTTAAGTCAGCCCGTAGGTGAGTGTAATCGAAAAGAAGCCGTATGGCACATCTGCCACGCGGCTTTTCTCAAGATTCGCCGCGGCACGCGTCCTCGCGTGCCCGGCATTACAATCTATAAGATTTTAATCCACCAATTTAGATTCCGGTATATCTACTGGTTTTTCCTTTAGGCGAAATTGTTCCGGGCGGGATTTCACTACTTTTTCGAGCCAATCATCCGGATAACCGACTTCCCGCGCTTTGCCGCTGTCATCTCGAACATAACCATCATTGTATGTCGTAATCAGATACTCTCCCAACTCCCGCCACTTCGACACGATAAGTTCGCCGCGTTCAACCGAGTAATCCGTCAGGTAGCGCGTCATCATTTCCGGATTCGTTTTGGCAAGCTCGACGGCTGTTTTCTCCACCGATGGCTGAAGCGCAAACGATGTCTCTTCCAACTCTTTCTGCACCTTCTGAATATCCGGCAGCATGTACGAATATTTCAGATTGGCGTAGTTGGCGGCGAAGTTGAAAACCCACCATGCCGATTCCCACGAGAATTTTCCTAAGCTGCCTGTTGCGAAAGATTTCGGAATATCATTGATGCCGCAATACAACGGCACATAACATGTGGTGTACGTATCATCGACGCCATACCACAAAACACCGCCGACAGCGTCCGGCAGCCATGAGCGCGATTGCGAAACAAACGAGAAGCCGGTTTGCTGAGTCGATACCGGACGTTCCCACGCGTACTCAATGCTGTCCACCGTCCAAGTTATCGGTCGCCAGCGATTCGGAGTCCCGTAAGTACCCGCGTCCATTCCTTTCGTCATATCGAACTCAGTGCCTTCGTAGTGGTCTCGCATCAAAGAGAACACATCCGCAGTCGATAATTTTTCGTCAGGTTTTATCCATAACGGATACGGCTCGGCTCCTTCGACAGCGCGATGGTAATCCGGCGAGAAATTCTTCGATGGCGCCGCTCGCCGAAAAATACTCCACACGCGAGCAGCGGCATAGCGCTGATTCTTGGGCGTCGGCGGACAATAAACATCACAAAACCGGAACGGCTCGCCCGAACCCGGATCATATTATCCTTTTTCAATCACCTTTCACAGCCAGTCAATAGCACCGGCCAAATCGTCTGGATCGTTCCCATGGTCAATTTCTTTAGGGAACGTGATCTTAAAAAAAAATCATAGGAGCCTCAGATGAAAACAATTTTAGTAACCGGAGCCGCCGGACAAATCGGATCGGAGTTAACCCTGGCACTGCGAGAACGGTATGGGAATGACAATGTGATCGCCACTGGGCATAAAACCAAGCCCAGTGACGAATTGCTTGATTCGGGACCATTCCAGTTCATTAACTGTGCCGACCTAAATTCCGTAGCGGAAGTTGTGAAAAAATACAATGTAGGTACGATCCATCATTTGGCTGCAATCCTCTCAGCCGTAGCGGAAGCCAGACCACAACTTGCTTGGGATGTAAACATTAATGGACTGTATAATGTACTGGAAGTAGCGCGCGAATATGGTTGTTCGGTATTTACGCCCAGTTCCATTGGTGCCTTCGGTCCAACGACGCCCTTAGATGACACTCCTCAGGATACCATCCAGCGGCCGAACACCATGTACGGAGTTACCAAAGTAGCGGGAGAATTACTCTGCGATTATTATTTTAAACGTTATGCCGTGGATACCCGCGGCGTCCGCTACCCAGGGATTATCTCCAACGTCACCCTGCCCGGTGGCGGCACAACCGATTATGCCGTAGAAATCTACTACGAAGCAATCAAGAAAAAACATTACACCTGCAACCTGAAGGCCGGCACGTTTCTGGATATGATGTACATGCCCGATGCCATTAAGGCTGCCATCGATTTAATGGAAGCCGAACCGGGCACTTTAAAGCACCGCAATGCCTTCAATGTCTCAGCCATGAGTTTCGACCCGGAGATTATCGCTGCTTCCATCCGCCGGCAGATTCCCGAATTTACCATTGATTATGATGTGGACCCGGTCAAGCAGGGAATTGCCGATACCTGGCCTAACAATATGAACGACTCAACTGCCCGCGCTGAATGGGGCTGGCAACCTGAATACGATCTGGAAGCGATGACCAAAGATATGCTCGAAGTATTATCTAAAAAACTGTAAGTGTTCACTGAACGCTGAA
>CBDVDL010000215.1:0-3977 GCA_965372735.1 uncultured Alphaproteobacteria bacterium
AGAGATTGTGGTTTGCTGGTGCTGCTGGGCTGGAATGGATCCTGATTTTCTCTCTTTCTTTTCTTGGGATCCAGGTTGCATGTTTCCTCCGGATTGTGACGATCCGGAATGCATCCCCTACACGGGAAATGTTTATTTGAGTGCTCAGACTGTCAATCCTGACGATCAGTATTGTACGGAATACCCGGATGCCGGCTATTGGTATATGACGGTCACGATTGATGGCCCAGGTTGTATCTGTCTCCATTGGGACGATCAGTTGCCGGTTGAGCTGACAGCAGAGCCGATTTTTCAGGTTGGTGATCGTCAGTTGACCTTGAGCTTTGACGTAGCTGATGAGCTAAATGTTCAGCATTATGACATCATGCGTGATGGCGCCAAGGTTGCCGAGCTGGAAGTTGCTGATGGTTCGTACACGTATGTTGATCAGAACCTGATTAACGGCCGTCGTTATGAGTATGTCATTATAGCGGTTGAGCTTAGCGGGCGCCGCGAGCTGTCGTATGATGATGAGACGGTTTGGGTCGGTGCGCCTTCCTTCAGACATAGAACGGTGACAGACTATGCGCTGTATCAGAATTACCCCAACCCCTTCAACCCGACGACGACAATCTGCTATGATATGAAAGACGCAGGGCTCGTTTCTTTGAAGGTCTTCGATCTGTTGGGGCGGGAAGTCGCCACGCTCGTTCATAGGACAATTCCGGCCGGTTCGCATACGGTTGTCTGGGATGCGACGGGTTTGACATCGGGGATTTATCTTTGCCGGATGGAGACGGAGAAATTCATTCAGGTAAGCAAAATGGTGCTGTTGAAGTAATATTCCAGGCGGATAAGGCAATCTGCCTCGGCGATAAAAACAACTTAGCGCATAAAGAAAAAGCCTCAGCATTTCTACTGAGGCTTTTTCATAATAGCTTGTAGTGAGCAAGATTTTTTACATACCGAGGAGTGTCCGTATTTCGCCTTCGAAAAACGACTTGTCGCGGTAGCCGACGACTTTCTTATGTACTTCGCCCTGCTGGTTGATGATAAAGGTTGTCGGAATTCCAGGCGGCCTGCCGTAAAGTTTGGCGGCGTCCTGATTGAAAAGTGTGTTATGGTAATTGATTCCATACCGCTTGCCGAAATCCTTCACCGCTTTGTTGCCCTGGCGAGCAAACGCGATACCGACCATTTCGAATCCATCATCCTTGTACTCATTGTACAGAGCGGCGAAGTGCGGAATCTCCTTTTTGCACGGCCCACACCACGTGTCCCAGAGGTCCACGATAACGACCTTGCCATAGAATTGACGCATGTCAATGTCGTTGCCGTCGACATCCTTCACAGTCAGGTTTAACATCTTCGCGTTGCCGGGAACCTTGCTCGCGGAACTCTTCGCGCCCGGTTTGCACCCGCCGACCTGAACCATCATAAACAACATCAGAAACAAGGGAATAATTCTGCGCATTACGCCTCCAGAAACAAATTCATGCAGCTTAACTGCTTTTCCCATAAAAGAATTACCCATAATACCCTGAAAGCTGCTTAAAAGTTCCGAGAGGCATCCGTTGCTTTTCCTTTAGCGGTCATTATCCTCTCGAATCTATTGACTTTTCAACAAAAACCCGGGGGATTTCCTTCGAAAGCCATGTCGGAAGTTCATACGGCAACGCGTCAATCTTCTCCGCAAGTTCAAACAGCCACAGGTCTTGACCGCCTTGCCTCCCCCACAGCGCGACCTCCTCGCCGATTTGAGGCCGTGAACCTGTGACAAAGAGCCACGAACAATCCTTCAAGACCGCTCCATAAAGCGGCCTCGAATGTCCCCGGAATAAGAATTTGCCGCGCCGCACAAGCGAGCTGGGATAACCGTGACAATCACCCAACCCGATACGAATCGCCCAGCCGTCTGTCGGCGCACGCGCAATCAGCGGATGCGGCACTCCTCGACCTCGATGCGCTCGCCGCACTTCCAACGCAGTCGCTTTCAACGTCATAACCGGCTCCAGCGGCAGGAGCTCCACGGTTTCCCGCGATGGCGGCTGCCCATAAAGAGCAATCCCGGTACGCACTAAATTGCCGGGGATATCCTTGAAAACCATCGCGGCGGCGCTGTTCGCCAGATGCGTCCACGGCGGATTCAGGTCGCATTCATGCGCGAGCTTGAGCACTTTTTTGAATCGCGCAATTTGCTGCTCTCCGATTTCCGAATCCTGCGGCCCGTTAAAGGCAAGATGCGAGTAAATCCCCTGAACATCAAGGTGCTTCATGCGCGCGATTTCAGACAGCAACGTATCGGCTTCTTTCCAATTCATCCCCAAACGCCCGAGGCCGGTGTCGAATTTGATATGCACGCCGATCCGTTTTCCTAAATTTCGAGCGCCTGCCGCGACGTACTCCACCTTGAACCAAGACGTCGCCGCCACATGCAAATCCCATTCGACGAATTTTTCGAGCGGCTTTCCCACCCAATCCGTCATCACTAAAATCAGCCCGGGAAAACCCATCCGCCGCAATTCAATACCTTCAGTAAGAGAGCTCACGCCAAAACCGGTAGCTCCAGCCTTCGCGAGAATTTCAGCGCACGGCGTCAGCCCATGCCCATAGCCATCCCATTTCACAACCGCTAAAAGACCACGAGGTTTGACGCGCTCGATAATGCGAACCGCGTTCCGCTTCAAAGCCCCAAGGTCAATCTGCGCTATAGGTGTTTTGTTTATCATATTTCTCCTACTTTCCCCCTGCCTGCGGGGGGGGGGAATTAATCGCCACGAGTGGGTACCGTTTACCTCTCGCGCAATATCGCCGTTGTGGCTCTCCAGAGCCGCAATGGGTTTCGTTTGTTTACCAAGATTCCGGACAGATCAGGGGATCTGCCTCGGCATGCATTCATCGCCTCAACGAAATGCCGTACTACTTTTAGAAAAGACTATAAAAAATCCCGGTTCGGGGACAGACCGAACCGGGATTTGAATTCACTGTCAAATACCCTTGAGGACTTGCTTTTTGTAGTTGCCAATCCTATCGACCGCGGGATGATGATTCTCATATATAAAAAAATCCTCCTCTACATTCCCCATGAAAATTGGTACACAGAAGAGGAACACTGGCTTGTTTTCCGGTACGGTCAGCTATTCAGAGCTTCTATCGTATCTCAGCCACCCGATAGCACTCAACACCGCCTATAGTCCATCTTTTCATGATATAAGTCACATCAGTATAATACCAAGCGACTATTAAACCATTCTGATCCGATCCAAGCTGCTTGGTGGACTGACAATGCCCACGAATATCGATGACATCATCGGCAGATGTCCCATACTTTATAGAGGAGGAGCGGTCTTTTTTCTTCGTAGATGTTGGCTTCTGAGATTTCTTCGCTATCTCTGCGAGGTCTCCCTGAGCCTGCCGGGCGGCGTCCGAACCGGCGTACATCCGGATAATATCGCGTAGAGCCTTTTCTTTCTGACTCTTCTTCATCTTCTTGGTCTTGTCATAGGCTTCCTTCCCGCGCTCATTCTTGGCTTTCACACCCGACAGCGTATTGGGATATTTAGCGATGACTTCGACCAGTTTCCCTTCTTCGTAGAGTTTCTCCGCTAAAATATTCTCCGCTTTTTTTGCGGCGGGAGTTCTCGGATAAGTCTGACAAAGCTCTTCATATTTCTCTTCCTCAAAGAGCTTTTCGGCAAGCATATTCCGGGCGACGGTCGCCGCCTGAGTTTCCCCGTAAGCTTCGACAACTTCTTCGTACTTGCCTTCTTCACACATTCTCTCGGCGATTTTCGCCTTGGCATTCTGAGCAATGGGAAGGTTCGGGAATTTAGCCACGACTTCCTCATATTTGCCCTCATCAAATAACTTCTGAGCCCGCTGCTCCGGCGTTGCACACGCGACAACAAGCATCGCAACAACAGCAAGCAGCATCACGAAAGAAAAAAAGCGCTTCATGGCAAAATCTCCATTGAATTAGATGGCGACAAATCCCCCCC
>CBDVDL010000216.1:0-3910 GCA_965372735.1 uncultured Alphaproteobacteria bacterium
ATTCCTTTGGGGCGTTGGTATCGCTTTTGGGGTCTAAAATTCGTGGGGTTGTGGGTTGTTGCCCCCCACCACCGCAACATATAATTTACCGCCGAGCAGGTGTCCCCCGACCCTGCCGCAATATGAGCAAGAGTCATGTTCTACCGAATTGCAGCAGATGTTACTGTCGCCGTTCATCTTCTGTGGATTGGCTTCATCATTTTCGGAGCGATGCCGGGAAGAAGATGGCTGACCGTTCGGCTGTTTCACTTAGGTTCGATTATCTTTTCACTCATGCTGCAAATTTTCGGCTGGATTTGTCCGCTGACGCATCTCGAAGTCTGGCTGCGGCAGAAGCAAGCCATCGCGCTGGGCTACACCGGCGGTTTCATCGCGCACTACCTTGAGAAAATTATCTACCTCGAAGCCGACCCGATGGATATTCTTATCGGCACATGTGTCGTCATCATCTTTTCGCTCTTAGTTTACGCACCATGGAAGCGCTCTTTCTTTGAAAGATAAATTGAGCTGTAGGGGCGTTCCAGCGTGTGCGCCCGTTAAAAAGGAGGCATAAATGAAGTTCCAACATTTGCTCATGGCAATCTTGGGATTCGGAATGCTGCTCGTGCTGTCATGTTCCGATGACAGCTCACCGACCAGCGGCAGAAACAGCGGAGACAGCACCATCGTGAACTTCGCTGATTCGAATCTTGAAACACGTGTGCGCGAGGTGATTAACAAACCGACCGGTGACATTCTTGCATTAGATATCGACGCCTTGACTTCATTTCAAGCGTATATCTCGGATATTTCAGATCTGAGTGGAATGGAATATATGATTTCTTTGAGATATCTCAGGCTCTCTGAGAACGATATCAGTGATCTCTCACCGCTCTCGGGATTGCTTGCTCTTAGGTCGCTTTGGGCGTACGAAAACGAAATAAGCGATTTATCGCCGCTGTCGAATTTGGTAATACTGGATTCACTTCTACTCGCGGGTAATCAAATCAGCGACCTTTCACCACTTTCGGAATTGAATTCACTTCGAGAGCTCGATCTATTTGGTAATCATGTGAGTGATCTTTCGCCGCTTTCCGGATTACCTGCATTGCTTTCACTTAATGTCCACGGCAATGATATTAGCGATCTTTCGCCATTGCCGTATATAAATACGCTAACCCGCCTTTATGCTGGTAGTAACCTTATTGAAGATATTTCCCCACTCTCTAATATGACAGGATTAAATGGGCTTGATCTTCAGCACAATAGTATCAGCGATTTTTCTCCACTTTCAAGTTTGACTTCGCTCTATTTCCTTTCTCTTCGTGGTACAGATATTCGCGATCTATCACCGCTAACAGGATTAACTTCTCTGATTTTTCTATGGCTTGATGATAATCAGGTCAGTAACATTTATCCGTTGATTCAAAATCCCGGGATGGACAATGGAGATCATGTTTCTTTACAGGATAATCCCCTTGATGACACCTCGATAAATATTTATATCCCCCAATTGGAATCGCGAGGAGTAAGTGTGGAGTATTAGAATAAAGCGTCCGCGAAGT
This sequence comes from uncultured Alphaproteobacteria bacterium, assembly GCA_965372735.1. Lineage (GTDB taxonomy): Bacteria > Electryoneota > RPQS01 > RPQS01 > DYHQ01 > JAUXGA01. The sequence continues at coordinate 1,545 of CBDVDL010000216.1, forward strand.
TAGATTGAAGAGTTTCTTTAGAATGAAAACTTTCGTATATTACAGACCCGTAAGGTTGGGAATTATTCTCCTGACGTTGTTTACGGTTCTCTCCTGTTCCAAATCGAAACAGCCACTCGGTGAGGATTATGGGATTGCATATTTGCCGCTGAGGGATGGGCAGACTTACACGTATCAGCGGCAGTGCAATGAGCAGACGGAACAGTTGACGCGACGATTGCGCATCATCAAAGGTGATATCGAGACGCCGGAGTTCCGCGTTTTTGAAAAAGGCGGCGAGTCGTTCGATCAATTCCTGCGCCATCAAGGAAACGCCGTCGTTCATCTGACCGAGAAGCCTCCGGCGCGACTCGAGGAATTCGACGAAGGGCAGCTTTATCTTTCGACATGGCTTTTGGACGGCGCAACGCGCGGCGATTACTGGGAAGACGAAGAAACCGGTTTGCGCACGGCGGTCGCCGGTTTTGAATCGGTCACGGTTCTCGCAGGAACTTTCGATGACTGCATTAAAACTGTTACCGAGCCAACGGATATTCTGTTGGAGGTCATCGAAAAACGCGGTGAGCAGAATAGATTGTCTGCAGAACAAATTGCCGTTGAACTTGAAAACGCGCGAGAGCTTTGTATTCGCTGGTTTGCGCGAGGCGTGGGGTTGGTGAAGGAAGAAAAAGGCGATTGCCGATTGGAGTTAAATTCATACATTCGTCAATAGAGGAGTCAATATGCGTATGATGACGAAGAAAATCTTGTGGATAGTATTGGGAGCATTATTTATCGCCGGAGTTTGCGGCGCAGCGCTTAAAAGCAAACGCTACCATCCGCCGCAAGCGCTTCAGGATATGAAAGTGGCGATGGATACTGTGCGGAGCTGGGACGAGCAGATGGAAGTTGTGGCTGATTTTGTGAAGAAATACCCCAGCGAAATTGAAGTGCAGCTCTATGCGCTGGGTTTCCAAATGGCTAATAATCCGAATCGGGCTCGAGCGAACTATAAAAGCCGAGCGCAGGAAAATCCGAAGAATGTCACCGCGCTTCTTTTGGCGGGACGCGTCGCGAAAGAACCCGGTGTTCGACTCGATTACGCCAATCGTATTTTGGAGAACGACAAAAAGAACTATTGGGGCATGTATCTCACCGCATGGCATTATGCGGAACTGGAGCCTCCTGATTTTGATAAAGCTATCGAGAATTTTGAGAACGCGATTTCAATCGACAACTCCTTGCCCTATGCGTTCACCGATTTAGGAAGACTTTATCAGAGAACGGGCGACATCGAAAAGGCGGACGAAACGTTTGTGTTGCTCAGCAAGATGATGCCGGAGGATTTCGGACCGGTGCGACTAAGGATTACGCTTCAAGGCGCTGATTACAAAGAGAGCCTGTCGCTGACGCAGGAGTTCTTACAGAAACATCCCGAAGATGTGAGTGCGATTGAGATGGAAGCTCGGCTGCAGCGTGAGCTTTCCGATTGGCCGAGGTACGTAGAAGCTTGTCAGCGTCTTTTACAGGTTCAACGGGATGGAGGAAATGCGTATAATCTCGCCTGCGCATTTTCACTCGGAGGCCAAGTTGATTCCGCGTTCGCAGCGCTCGAATTAGCGTCGAGTCTCGGCTATAACGATTTTGATCAGTACATGGAAGATGAGGATCTGATTCCGCTGCATGATGAGCAACGCTGGAGTGACGTGCTGGTTATGGTGGAGAAAGCGTATCAGGAAGCGAGAAGGGAGCTGATACGTCAGGCGATTGCGAATCGAGGTCAACGACACGAGAAAGCGCTCGAAAGCCGCTTGGATGAGTCCGCGCCCGAATGGACGCTCAAGGATTTCGACGGGAACGATGTGTCGCTTACCGAGCTTCGCGGCAATATTGTAGTTCTGGATTTCTGGGCAACGTGGTGCGGGCCGTGCCGGAAGACAATGCCGCTCGTGGATAAGTTCTACCAGAACAACAAGCGAGATAATGTGAAAGTTTTCGGCGTCAATGTTTGGGAGAGAAAGAAAGGTCCGGACGATGTGAAAGCGTATATTCAGTCGAAAGGCTACCAATTCCCGATTCTTTTCGGCGACGACAAAATCGCGTCGAACTATGGTGTGCGCGGTATCCCGACGATGTTCATCATTGACCCGAACGGCAAAATCGCCTATCGCCATGTCGGCTACAATATGAATATGGATGAAGTATTAACGTGGCAAGTGGATGAGATTCTGAAATCCAAGAAAGAATAGCTCGCAGATTCAAACAGAGGCATGTAGCTAATCTGCTAAGGAGAGGCATAATAAAGAGGAGTTCTTTACTTCTCTTTTTTTACGCCCATGCATCGGTTGTATCGCACAGGTGAGTTTTGTATGCTGTTAATAATAAGG
>CBDVDL010000217.1:0-3880 GCA_965372735.1 uncultured Alphaproteobacteria bacterium
CTTGGGTGCGCATTCGGCACAGATGACTCCGTATTGTAGATGTGTCATCGGGTGATGTAAGGGCTGATTGACTGTAGGTGAACATTCGGGGAGAGCCATTTGGAGAGTTAGTCGTTTTAGCCCCCACTGATATTATTAGCCATCCTTTTTTCTGTTAATCAATAGGTTCGGGATTCGAGCCCTGTCGGTCCTGTACGTCCCATTCCATAATCTAAAATACTCCGAGAGATAAGGAAAAGAGAATGATGAAACGTCGCGAAGACTTGAGGAATGTTGCCATTATCGCCCATGTTGATCATGGAAAGACAACGTTGGTGGATGCGCTGCTGCATCAATCGGGGGTGTTTGGTCTTCATCAGCAGGTGGAAGAGCGCGTCATGGACACGCTCGATCTCGAGCGGGAGAAGGGCATCACGATTTTGTCCAAGAACACGGCCGTCGTCTGGCAGGGCAGAACCATCAACATCGTTGACACGCCGGGCCACGCCGACTTCGGCGGACAGGTGCAGCGCGTGCTCAAGATGGTTGACGGCTGTCTGCTGCTGGTGGATGCGTCCGAAGGACCGTTGCCGCAAACGCGTTACGTGCTCTCGAATGCGTTCGACAACGGACTCTCTCCTATCGTTGTGATCAACAAGATAGACCGTTCCGATGCTCGGATCAGCGCGGTGATTGATGAAGTACTTGAGTTGTTCCTCGACCTTGACGCCAGCGAGGAACAATGCCACTTTCCGCTGATCTACACCAACGCGCGAACGGGAACGGCCACTCTTGATTTGGAGGTTCCTGGCCGGGATCTACGGCCGTTGGTTGAACTCATCTTTGAGAAGATTCCGGCGCCTGAATATGATCCTGCTCACGGTCTGCAAATGCAGATTACAACCCTCGACTATAGCGACTATGTGGGTCGGATCGGCATTGGAAGAATTGCTCATGGAGAGATCAGGGTCGGCGATCAGGTGCAACACATCAAATCGGCGAACGAGCAGTATTCGGTCAAAATATCGCAGCTCTACGGCTTCGAGGGTTTGAACCGGATCGTGATTCAGGAGGCGCGTGCGGGAGACATTGTCGCCCTTGCCGGGATTGAGAATTTGTATATCGGAGATACGGTGGCCGATCCCAATGACCCACGCCCGTTACCGTCGCTCAAGATTGACGAGCCCACGCTTGAGATGGTATTCAGCGTCAATACATCGCCTTTCGCGGGGCGCGAAGGCAAATATGTGACGTCGCGGCAGATTCGCGACCGACTGCACAAAGAGCTGCGAGGCAATCCCGCGTTGCGCGTGGACGATGCCAGCGGAACCGATAGATTTCGCGTTTTCGGGCGCGGCGAATTGCAGTTTGCGATCCTGATCGAGATGATGCGCCGCGAAGGATTCGAGATGTGCATAGGCAAGCCTCAGGTCTTGTTTGAAAAAGAGGGTCATCAGATTCTCGAACCGTATGAGGCGCTGCTTGTGGATTGTCCCGAAGATTATGTAGGCGTGATTACGGGCATATTAGGGATGCGGCGCGGGCGGATGACACGGATGAACAATCATCAGACGGGTTGGGTACGCATGAATTTCGATATTCCAATGCGCGGACTGATCGGCGTTCGTCCACTTCTACTCACGGCGACGCGCGGTACGGTGATACTACACAGTCAATCGGCAGGCTACCGACCGCTCGAAGGCGACGTGAGTTCTCGGCCTACCGGTGTCATCGTAGCCGATCGCCAAGGCAAAGTCACGGGCTACGCGCTCAATAACCTGCGGGATCGCGGCGATATGTTCGTGGGATCCGGCACGCCCGTTTACGAAGGCATGATCGTGGGCGAGAACTCGCGCGATGTTGATCTTGTCGTCAACATTGTTCGCGAGAAAAAGCTGACAAACATGCGCGCGTCAGGCTCGGATGAACACTATCAGATTGCGCCGCCCAGAATACTATCGCTGGAAGAGGCGATTGCGTTCATCAATGACGATGAATTGGTCGAGGTTACGCCGAAATCGCTTCGGCTGCGGAAGGTGTACTTGAACTCAGAGAAGCGCAAAACGGCGCAGAAACGGGCGACCGCAGCATCGTGACTGATTCGTTCGTGAGACGCTCTTGTCTTAACATTTCTGACCGGAATGACCAGACTACAATGCGACACCGTACGGCCTCGCACTGGCACAATCCGCATCGCCTTATGCAAGAGAATAATGACGGTAGCGAAACCACAAGCTCCGCATCGTAAGGTGAACCAGTGGACACAGGCCTGAGCCCAAACAGCCCCTTTTCCTCTGTTTTCCTCCAGTTTCGTGCGGGCGAAAATATTCTGTTTTGGGGAGAATCCGGAGAAAAGAACAAGAACTTACGTCACACTGTAGGACACCTGCAAGCGTAGGTGAAGATTCTGTAACTGTTGATATTACGGGGCTTAGAGGGCATTAATCTGTAGGGTTCGAGTCCCGTCGGCCCTGCAAAATAATTAATAAAGGGTTAAGCGACTTGCTTAGCTTTTTTTGTCTCCCTTTAAAAACCCTCTTACCGAAACTGATTTTAGGGGACTTTTCTTTAGCGCCTTGCCAAACAAAGTTATTTAGTGTTATATTGTGATCTCAAATCAGTGGATATAAATAGCTGTGAGGCGAGAAATTGACTTCATGTTTTTTTGTATCTGATATCCATGGCCGAGTAAAACGCTACGAGAAACTCTTTCAAGCCATCGCGGACGAACGCCCCAATATCGTTTTTATCGGCGGGGATATTCTGCCGCATGGTTTTAGCTCTGTTTCGTCAGATGACGCGCATCAGAATTTCATCCGCGATTTTCTCGTGCCTGAGTTCCTGAAACTTCGTCACGCGATGGGAGAAACGTACCCTCGCGTCTTTATTATTCTTGGGAATGATGACAGCCGACTGGAGGAAGCTACCGTTGTGGATGCAGTGACACAGGGAGTGTGGGAATATATTCATAACCGCAGAGTCGATATCGGGGATTACCAATTCTACGGTTATGCTTATGTGCCCCCGACGCCTTTCCTGTTGAAGGACTGGGAGCGCTATGATGTTTCGCGGTTTGTTGATCCGGGCTGCGTTTCACCCGAAGAAGGCTGGCGTACAGTAGCAGTGTCGGAACAAGAAAAGAAGTATAAAACCATTAAGGAAGATATTGACCTGCTCGCGGAGAACGCGAACATGGAACATGCGGTCTTTCTATTTCACACCCCTCCCCACAAAACACATCTTGACCGCGCGGCGCTGGACGGGAAGAAGATTGAGCATGTGCCGCTGGATGTGCATGTCGGTTCTATCGCGGTAAGGCGTTTTATCGAATCACGACAGCCGTTGGTTACCCTGCACGGCCACATCCACGAATCAGCACGACTCACGGGTTTTTGGAAAGATGTTATCGGCAGGACACAGATGTTTTCGGCGGCTCACGACGGCCCGGAACTTTCCCTCGTTCGCTTTCCTTTGGAAAATCCTACCGAAGCTACGCGCCAGTTGATTTAGAATCATCCCCACGCTTTTTCAGCGGGAGCTCGCGGGCGGTATCGGTCACCGCTCCGATTTTGGAGGCATAGCTGGTGCGATTTGCGATATCGTCATCGCTGACAAAGTGCACATCGAGCAGTTCACCGCAGCGATAGCCGGTGCGCAGGTAGTTTATTTCGTCGAGACACATGCTCCAGCCTTCCAGCCATTGTTCCAACTCTTTTCTCTTCTTCTCTGTCCCACTATAGTGAACCAGAATATCAATATCGCTTCCCGGCCCGGCTGTGGCATTCTTGGCGCTGCCGAAAATGTAGAACGCTTTCACCCCGAAGCGATCAGGATCGAGATGTTCAGCGATGCGTTCCGCCATCTGCAGCCGCCATCTCCAATGTTCTTCCGTAGGTTGTTC
>CBDVDL010000218.1:0-3807 GCA_965372735.1 uncultured Alphaproteobacteria bacterium
AGTGCGGCAGCATAACAAACGTATCGAAAGCGCGGCGGATTTAGGTCATCATCTGTTCTACGAGCGTAAGCAGATTGACGGCGCGGACACGCGCATGTTGACGTTGCGAATTCCCCTGAAGTAAGATGCACAGAATTCTCATTATCATTCTTTCCGTCGGACTTCTGGTGTCCCCGGCAATCGGAGCTTCAAAGAAATCCAGAGAGCGCGGAGACGCTTTCCTGAAATCGCTTGTCCTTCCGGGGTGGGGACAATACGACAGCGGTCATAAAAAATCAGCCGTCTTCTTTGCTCTCTCGGAGTTTGCCATTATAGGTGGAATGGTCGCCTTTCGGGCTCATGGCTCAGCCAAACGAGACGACTATAAAGCTCTTGCTGCACTGCACGCCGGCGTCGTCGGCGAGCATTCCCACAATTTCTATGTTGATATCGGGAACTGGGACAATGTGGATGATTACAACGAACAGCGTCTTCAAGACCGTGAATTTGATCGCCTCTATACCAGTACGTTGGACTCCTGGGAATGGGACTCCCAAGAATCCCGGATTCAAATGGAGAAAATCCGAATTCAATCCGACAAATCTTTTAACTCTGTCTATTATCTGATTGGGGGGATTGTCCTGAATCATATCGCAAGCGCTATTCATGCCGGTCGAGTGACATCGAAAGGAAATACGCAGGCGACATCCTCGCGCGACTGGCACCTCGGCTTCACACCACTCGCGCGCAGTCAGGGACTTTCGGTTCACCTGAACTACGCTTTTTAAATGCGAATTCTTCTGACAGGTGCGACCGGATTTATTGGAGTGCATCTGGGCGCAGCGCTCAATACAGACCATGACATCTTGGGAATTGCGGGAGAGAATCCCCGTTCGCCCGGCTTTCCCATTCGGCGCGCGAACCTGACAGATCTTAGAGCAGCCCGCGAATTGCTCAAGGAATTCGCGGCGGATATTATCATCCACAGTGCAGCTCTGTCTCGTATTATAGAATGCGAAACGTATCCTGAAAAAGCAGAAGAGATAAACGTAACTGCCACGAGAACGCTAACTGAAGAAGCGGCGGCGCGTGGCACAAAAATGATTTTCTTTTCCAGCGATATGGTGTTTTCGGGGCAGAAGGGAAACTATACCGAGCAGGATATGCCCTTTCCTATCAACGTGTACGGAAGAACAAAACTCCGCGCGGAAAAAATCGTTCTGAATGCAAATCCTCAGAATTTAGTTATCCGCTTGAACTCCGTTGTGGGAGCGAGCCGCGGTTTTGGTGCGAGTTTCTCGGAAAGAATTCTATCGGATATTCAAAAGCAGGGCAAGGTTCAACTTTTTTCAGACCAGTTCCGTTCTCCGATTCATATCCGGTCAGTCGTTTCGGTTGTCACGCGGTTAATAACCGAGAATGTCATCGGCATTATTCATCTGGGAGGACAGCAGCGATTAAGCCGCGCCGAACTGGGGCGCGACTTGTGCAGAGCAACCGGCATCCCCGAAGAAGCGATTGAAGAGAATTCATATCGTTCCCACAAGCACGCTTCTCTTTTTCCGCGTGACAATTCATTCGGTGTTGGACGGCGGGAAACTGAGATGCCAGAGCTGCAAGTTCAAACTGTCGAAAAAGAATTTGCCGAAGATAACCAGAAGGCGTGAGTTTTGATTTATCGTGATCTTCAAACGGGAACACTACTGCGGCTTTCCATCGGTGAACGAATCCCGGACGCGCTGATAGAGTTCGCTCAGCGTGAACGCTGGACAGCGGGTTGGCTTCAAGGAATCGGCGGTGTTGAAGAAGTGGAACTCGCTTATTTCAATCGTGAATCAAAGAAATATCTTCATAAGAAATTCAAAGGAGCCTACGAGCTGATAAGTTGTTCGGGGAATTTGGCGATGGTTGACGGAGAGCCTTTCTGGCATGTTCACGCGCTCATCGGTGACGGAGACTGCCGCGTGTTTGGAGGGCATCTGATCAGCGCAACAATTGCCGTGACCGGCGAATTCTGGCTGACGCTAGCCTCAGGCCCTGTTCATCGAATCCTTGATAAGCAGACGGGATTGAAGCTCCTGAATCTTCATTCACCAGAAACGCGGGTGTGATTCGCCATGGATGAACTTGGCGGTCGAAGCTATTTTGTCTCCATTGCCGGGAATATCGGAGTCGGCAAAACGACGCTGACGAAAGCGCTGGCACGGCAGCTTGGATGGCGTACCTATTTTGAACCGGTGATAAATAATCCGTATCTGGATGATTTTTACGCCGACATGTCGCGGTGGGCGTTCCATCTCCAAGTTTACTTTTTGTCGAAGAGATTCGAAAGTCAGCGCTCGATTCTCACCGAAGACATCTCATGCATTCAAGATAGAACCATCTATGAAGATGTCGAGGTTTTCGCGACGACGCTTCATAAAAGAGGTCATATAAACCAGCGGGACTGGGAAAATTATCATGACCTTTTTAAAGCGATGACATCCTTTTTGAAACCGCCCGATTTGATTCTCTATCTCCGCTGTGATGTCCCGACGCTCATAGAGCGTATCCGTCTTCGCGGAAGAGAATCCGAAAAAACGATTACCGAATCCTATCTTGCGGAACTCAATGAAGCCTACGAAGATTGGGCAAGACGCGCCCAATCCATGACACGCTTCGTCATCCTCGATACGGGAAGTCGTCAAGACATTAACAAAGATGAGGTCCTTCAGAGTGCTCTCGAACTCCTCCGAACGCGGCTCCAGCTCGAAATCCCCTTCGAGCCACGCTCCTGAATCTCAATCGAACCTGCATCTCCCAATCTGGCTTTTGCCGGTTCTCTGGGGAGTGATGGGTGTTGTGGTACAAACTCGTCTGTGTTTTCGTTCCGCTCCTGTCGAAATCCTACCGGCAATTATAGCGCTAATTTCCAGTGTCACTCTAATTTTCGGGGGAATGATGCTGTTTCGATTCAGAGCAGCTTCGGAATCTCAAGAAAATAATCCGACGAAAGGTAAGAGTGTAAAATCGAGCTATATTCTGCTTCTGATTGGAGGCCTTGTCGGATTTTTCGGCGGCGTCCTTTTGGGTTTGTGGACTCTCGCAACGGCACTCTTTATATGGTTTTATTATTTAATTCCACAGCGTTTGGCCGTGCTTCAGCATCTACTCCTGGCGCTTCTAACGGCATCTCTTTTCTTAGGTACAGCGCTGGCTTTTGACAGGTTCAAGCTGGCCGGTTATCCTGCAGCGTTTGCTTTCTTTTTCTTTCTCGCTTGGCAGACCACCCGCGCTGTGGAAACCAGCTGTATTGATGCAAAGCGCGGACGCATCACCGTTGCAACATTGCTCGGACCGCGGGCAACATTAGCCATCGGAGGAATTCTCTTTTTCCTATTTGGAATTATCACGACCTGGCCGTTCCTGATGAACGAATTTTACAGTAAAGTCTATTTCTGGATTGTGATTCTTGCGGTTGATTTACCGCTGCTCTGGATGTGGGGGAAGCTGCGCGGTCGGGACAAGGAACTTTCGACGACAGCTATCGCAAGGTTTAATCACATGGCCCGCTGGCTCATCATTATCGTTCTTATAGCTCTTCTTTTTGCGTGAAGTCATCTTTGATTCGATTAACGTTAGTCTCGGCTTCTCCCCGCCGCTTGAAGCTTCTGACTCGCCTGAATTTTCCCTTTGATGTCACGGTTTCGAACATATCCGAGAGATGGAACGGACGTCATGCTCGCGATATCGCCGAAGAGAATGCGATTCGCAAACTTCGTGCATGTCAGCCCCAAGATACTCAGCGCCGTCTCTTCCTTGCTGCGGATACTGTTATTCAAATAGGAA
>CBDVDL010000219.1:0-3787 GCA_965372735.1 uncultured Alphaproteobacteria bacterium
ACGATCCATTGCTGTGTTATGGTGAGTCAGGCGGGTGCAACAACTATGTGAACTGTCCCGAAGGCGCTCCAGGTCTGGACGTGTATCGCTGCGTTGCGTTGTTTGTCTGCTGTGGCTGGCGACTCTGTACCGGTTCGCTCATCAACAACATCAACGAAGACGGCACGCCCTATTTCCTGACTGCGAATCATTGTTTGGGCGGTGAAGAATCTTGGACGTTTATGTTCAATTACGAGAGCCCAGGCTGTCCGAACCAAGATGGTCCGACGAATCAGACGGTCTCGAATGCTACTTTGCGAGCCAACCTGTCCACTTCAGATTTCGCTCTTCTCGAGCTTTCAGTTGACGTGCCGCTGAGTTACAATCCCTATTTCAACGGATGGAACCGCGTGAACTCGGCCGCGTCGAACACCGTTTGCATACATCAACCGAGTGGTGATATCAAAAAAATTACCTTTGATGACGATCCACCCGTAAGTTCCGGCTATTTTTCATCCGGCAGCGATCACTGGAAGATCATAGGGTGGGAGGATGGCACGACGGAACCGGGGTCATCCGGCTCACCCTTGTTCGACCAGAACCATCGCATCGTCGGACAGCTTCATGGCGGTTTAGCGAGTTGTGATTATAACTACGAAGATTACTACGGGAAATTCTATACATCCTGGGAAAGCGGCAGCAGCGCTCGATCCCGGTTGCGCGACTGGCTCGATCCGGGAAATACCGTGACGGTGCTTGACGGCTATGATCCTCAGGCTGGTGGGAGCATTACGGTCACGTCTCCGAATGGCGGTGAGACCTGGTACACCGACGACTCGGAAAACATCACCTGGACCTCGAACGGCATTACGGGCGATGTCAAGATTGAATTGGATCGGACGTATCCCTCGAGCTGGGAAACACTCTACGCCAGCACGCCCGATGACGGCTCCCAATCATGGACCGTCACCAGCCCGACGACCAGCACGGCTCGCATTCGCATCAGCAGCATTAACGAGCCAAGCACTGTGGATGTTTCGGACGGCGATTTTACTATCGCTACAAGCGCTGATCCTCCGGAAGTGGTCATTCTGCCTTCCGGCAGCGATGCTGAGTTGCATTGGGGCTCGACAGACTCATCGTACTACCGGATTTACAGCGACACCACTCCCTTCGGCGCGTTTTCGACTTTGGAAGGTTCGACATCTGACACGACATTCACGGATTCCAACGCTATCACCGATGGATCCAAAAAATTCTATCGCGTCCTTTCGTCAACACTGCCCTGATAGATTTATGAGATAAGAAAGCCCCTGATTCTAAAAAGAGTCAGAGGCTTTTTTAGAAGCGTAGTAGTTCATTTTTGAAAAGGTTTAAGGATAGACAATATCTGCCCGTGAAGTGCAGGTGGTGCTCCGAGGATATTTCCGGTTTGCAGGAATTTGCTATTTCCGCGAAAGTTACTGCATACGCCTCCGGCTTCCATCACAATAAGTGAACCGGCAGCGATATCCCAAGGCGCCAATCGGTGCTCCCAAAACGCGTCGAAAATCCCCTGAGCCGTCCAGCATAAATCCAGCGAAGCCGCTCCGGGGCGTCTAATCGAACGGCATTGGGGATAAAGCGCTCCGAATTCTCTCAAGTATTTCGGCAGTTCATCGGAATGTCGCCGGGGAAAGCCGGTACCGATAACAGCATCCGAAAGATTTCTTTTAGTAGAAATTCGCAGCCGCTCAAGCCCGCAATAGCTGCCCTGCCCTTTGGCTGCCCAGAAAACCTCACCCGAAACAGGATTGAAAACCGCTCCCGCCTGCAAATCATAAACGCCGTCGGAAAGCTGTTTCGCCAGTCCGATGGAAACGGAAAATATCGGAAACTTCTGAACAAAATTCGTCGTACCATCCAGAGGATCCACGAACCAAATCGTATCTCCTGTGATTATTTCCGTCCCTTCCTCAGCGACAAGACTCCATTCGGGAGTTTCGCATTTCAGAAAATCTGAAATCACTTTTTCCGACTCGATATCCGCCTGCGTGACAAGGTCTCCCCTGCTCTTCTCGCGAATCTGACTCGAACTCAGCTCGCGCCAGAATCGAAGAAGAACATCCCCGCCGAGTGCCGCGGCTTCGAGCGCGAGACGTGCAGCGCGGTTCCGTTCTTCCGCAAATTGAAGAATTGAATTATCTATCATGGCAACGATAAAGAAAAAGTCCTGTGGTGGGAGTTCTTAGGCGTTGAGAGTAACTCCAAGATACGAATATTACCTGTGGGATGCAAGGTGAATCGGCGCATGCTTCAGCAGAAATTCTGTTCCCAAGTCACTGGGACGCATGTCGACTTCCCAGTTATCTTCCTGCAACTGATGGAAGTAATACGAAAGAACCGCGCCGTGAGAATCGGACGGAGAGCGCGAGATGTTTTCTTCGAAGCGCGCACTATCAACGCTACAGTCTAAGCTCAGCACGAGTCGGTCGGGCTCAGCCATCGTTTTGATTGCGATTTCAAGCAGGGAATCCTTTTGCAAACCCTGCTGTTCCATAGCCGTATAGATTATCTCATCAAACCCTCGCGCGAAGTGTGAAAAGACACATCGCAATGGCCGTAAATCGTGTCCGCGAGTATTCTGTCGTCGAACTCGATGCTTGAATGTCAAATGGAATTCCAGATAGCGGAGCTCCATTTCTATGAGTTGATTCAGCCCATAGATATCCGGTATTTTGGTGGAAAAACGCGTCATGCGCGTCGAAAGATTCTGGATAAGGTTCGAAAGGTTCTGGGCATTTCGGGAAATAAGTTCGATGCTTTTTTGATTGCGTTCAAGGTGCTCCAACAGCTCTCGCTTCGTGTTATCCGAAAGGTCATCGAGTTTTTCCATCGCTTCTGCGATATTCAGAGAACGCATCTCCAATAGCTGGACACCGCCGAGTACTCCGGAAAGCGGTGTCGAAAGATCATGAATAATCCCCGGCACAAGCTCCCCTAACTTTGCGGCTTCAAAATATTCACAGGGCTCCATTCCTTTTTCTCCGGCTGAAGTCAGCGGCAACATTTCGATTGAGCCCGATGTACGCTTTTTTTTCGTTTTCTGTGTGTTCATTATCTCACTTGTGTTTTGAGTGATTATTTCTTATATAACTATGTTTAGAAAGATGCGGAATCTGCATAATTCCCGCGTCTGCTTTTTACAACTGGTTTATCGCAACCAAGTGTTATCTACGCAAAGGATATGCCGATGGGACTGACATTCGCAGAGAAGCTGCTTGCTGTCAAGGCAGGGAAAAAACGAACCGTACCCGGAGAAATTGTCGAGGTAACTCCGGATGTATGCATGACCCACGACAATACAGCGTATATTGCCAAGACGTTTCAAAAAATCGGTGTTCAGAATGTCTGGAATCCCTCCCTCCACGTCATCACGCTGGATCACTGCGTCCCAGCCGCGAATGCGAAATTCGCCAACAATCACCGGGAGGCTCGTGCTTTCGCCAAGCAGCAGGGCATCACACTTTATGACATTGACATGGGAATTTGCCATCAGGTTCTCCCTGAAATGGGATGGGCACTTCCGGGGACATTGGTCGTCGGCGCTGACAGCCATTCCACCACTTACGGGGCGTATGGCGCTTTTGGAACCGGCATCACGCGCTCGGAAGCCGCTGTGATTATGGCGACTGGAAAAATCTGGCTGCGGGTGCCTGAGACGATGCGAATTCACCTGAAAGGAGCATTTCAACCGGGCGTCACCGCAAAAGATTTAATGCTTCATCTGGCGCGGGACATCGGTGTGGATGGAGCGCTCTACCGTTCG
>CBDVDL010000220.1:0-3780 GCA_965372735.1 uncultured Alphaproteobacteria bacterium
TATTCGCTCGATACGGTGCAGGATAGGTTCCCTTAACCTCCCATTCGCTCAAGTGCAGAATTCTCTTCTTAATCCATATTCGCATCTTCATAGGAAGAAACTTGTTGGGAAACATAAAGGGGTTGAAAATACTGTTTGTATTGATAAGCACCTTTCCACCTGGTTTCAACACACGATAGAACTCGCGGCAGGTTGCTTTCGGGTTATTAATATGCTCGAAAACCGAATCGCAGTAGACAGCATCGAAAGTCTCTGCGCCAAACGGGATTTCTTCCACAACTCCCAGCACTTTCCAGCCCATATGAGGACCAAGACGCAAAGACTCAAGGAGCGGGTCCAGACCAAGAACGTGCTGAAGCGGAGGTTGGCATCGGCTGAGCATGCTGTCGTCACCACAACCCGCTTCCACTACCCATTTGTCTGTCAGGTTTGCCGCCCACTCTAAGGCAAAACGTTTATTGTAGTAGTTGTTTCGATCTTCAAGGACTTTGCAATAGTTCTGAAAGATTCGCGGACATTGCGCAACAAGATCCGATAGTGGCTTCGTTTTTTCCATAGAGTTCATCCTGAATTAACGCATTGTTATTCGTGTGGCACTTGTTTTTGATTGGTTCCCTCATCTTCTCCATTCTCAGGCAACACACGGGCAATATCAGCGATTTTGTCTCCCGGATCCAGTCGAATCAGACGAACACCCTGCGTCACGCGTCCCATTTTCCGAATAGCTTTCACGGACTGTCGAATGACAACTCCCGCTCCCGTGATAATGAGAAGATCGTCATCATCGGTAACATTCATCATGGAAACCATCGGCCCGGTCTTGGGTGTCGTCTTGAGCGCCAACACACCTTGAGCGCCGCGCTTGGTCAACCGATACGCCGAGCTCAGCGAACGTTTGCCGTAGCCGCGCTCTGTGGCTATTAGAATCGTACTGCCTTCACTCGCCACGACCATGCCGACCGCTTGAGCTCCTTCCGGCAGACGAACTCCCCGAACGCCTTGCGCCGCGCGTCCCATCGGGCGGACTTCCGATTCATGAAAACGAACCGCCTTCCCCTGAGACGTTCCAATCACGATTTCGCTGTCTCCCTCGGTCATTACCGCATCGAGAAGCTCATCATCCGAATCGATCTTGATGGCGATAATCCCTGATTTACGCGGATGCTTGAAATCCGAAAGGCTGGTTTTCTTTACCGTTCCTTTGCGCGTCACCATCATAACATAACGCCCCTCTTCGAAATCAGAGACGGTTACCAGCGCGCGCACGCGTTCCTCGATAAGAGGTTCAATAAAATTGACTAGCGCTTTCCCGCGGGAACCGCGTCCCATCTGAGGGATTTCATGGACTTTCAGCCAGTAACACTTGCCCCGGTCTGTGAAGAAAAGAATATAGTCGTGGGTTGACGCGACAAAAAGATGTTGAATAGCATCTTCTTCTTTCGGTCGAGCGCCCTGCGAACCTCGCCCGCCGCGCCCTTGCCGCCGGAAACCCGATACCGGGAAGCGTTTGATATAGTCCGCGCGGGAAATCGTTACCACCATATCTTCAGGAGCAATTAAATCTTCGACATTCACATCCGCCGTCTCATCGACAACGAGCGTCCGGCGATCATCGCCGTATTTCTCCGCTAATTCGACGAGTTCATCTTTAACGAGCACCATCCGCGCTTCACGGGATGCCATCAACTGCTCAAACTCCTCGATTTTCGCCCGCAGTTCGACCATCTCGTCATGGAGTTTTTTCCGTTCAAGACCGGTCAACCTTTGAAGCCGCATTTCAAGAATCGCCTTGGCCTGACGTTCCGAAAGTTCAAACGTCGCCATCAATTCTCGTTGAGCCACGTCAGGTGATGTCGCGGCGCGAATGACTTCAATCACTTCGTCGATATGATCCAAAGCCGTTTGCAATCCCTCCAGGATATGCATCCGGTCTTTGGCCTGTTTCAGTTCGAACTGCGTGCGCCGGAGAACGACTTCGTGGCGATGCTCCAGAAAATGTTCGAAGATATCGCGAAGCGTCAAAACTTTCGGAATCCCGCCGACTAATGCCAGCAGAATCACCCCGAACGTCTCCTGCAGCGGACTGTGCTTGAAAAGCTGCGACAGCACAATATCCGCAATGGCTTCTCTCTTCAATTCGATGACAAGCCGCATGCCGTCGCGGTCAGATTCATCGCGAATATCAGCGATTCCCTCGACTTTTTTCTGTCCGAGCAAGAAGACAATCTTTTCGATGAGTCGCGATTTGTTGACTTGATAAGGAATCTCCGTGACCACAATGCGGTCGCGGGCTCCGGGCTTGGTGGCTTCTTCGATGTTCGCCTTGGCGCGCACGATAAGCCGTCCCCGACCGGTCGTGTAAGCTTCACGAATCCCTTCGCGGCCAAAGATAATTCCACCCGTCGGAAAATCCGGCGCGGTGACATATTCCATAAGCTGTTCGGTGGTAATTTCAGGCTTATCAATCATCGCGCAAAGACCGTCCACGATTTCGCGCAGGTTGTGCGGTGGAATCCGCGTCGCCATCCCGACCGCAATCCCATCCGAACCATTGACGAGCAAGTTCGGCAATTTCGACGGAAGAACAGCCGGGATTTTCAATGTCTCATCGTAATTCAGAACGAAGTCAACCGTGTCCTTGTCGAAATCATTGAGGATTTCCTCAGCCAAACGCTTCAAGCGCGCTTCCGTGTATCGCATCGCCGCGGCTCTATCACCGTCGATGGAACCGAAATTGCCCTGCCCTTCGATAAGCGGATAGCGCATGGAAAAACTCTGCACGAGTCGCACGAGCGTATCGTAAATCGCCATGTCGCCGTGCGGATGGTATTTTCCCATGACATCACCGACGATGCGCGCGCTCTTTTTGAACGCTCGTCCGGCGCCGAGACCCAGCTCATGCATCCCGTAAAGAATACGCCGGTGCACAGGCTTCAACCCGTCGCGCACATCCGGCAGCGCACGCGACACAATCACCGACATGGAATAGTCGAGATAAGAATTCTTCATCTCATCTTCGACATTAATCGGAATGACGCGCTCGCCGGTTCCATTACCGTTGTCATTGCCATTTTCCGGCAACAAATTCGTCTGCTTATCGTTTTCTGACATAGTGTATCTATCTCATTTAATGTGTTTCGCCGAGCAGGGCCCCCCTGACCCTGCCGTAATTTCCCGCCGTGGCATGCGTCCCGCGTGCCCGGTTTGATGAAACAAGGGGCTGAAGCCACCTTGCCTCGTCAGTCAATTTTCGCCGTTGTGTCTCTCCTGAGCCGCAATGCTGTTATAACTCTCCCCCCGCGTGCGGGGGGATGTAAGGGGGGTAACCTTAGTCCTTCTGCCACTTATGAATTTTATACAAAGCCCGAAAAGCGGCGTCTCGGATCATATAATCCTTATCTTCCAAATAATTCCGCTACAGATAAAACATCAGCCCTGCTTTCCAGCGCTGCATCAGTAGCGGGCGTTCGCGGTCGTACGGCCAGTCGGTGTGATAGGATTGAAGGTGGTGCGCTCCCGCGGACACGGCTATGCGCCAAGCAAACGAACAGACCTGAACCGCCCAGTTGTGCCCGGCATATTTCGAAAGGAATTCCGGCATTGCTTCCATCGCGAAGCCCTGAACCAGCGCATGAATCGCTGCAGGCCAGAACACCAGCGCGCGCTTCACCTCGCCAAATTCATACCCCACCTGCATGCCCACATGCCGTGTGGTGAACCGAAGCGCCAATTCGTTGCTCGAACCGAATTGTCCCTGATTGTTTTCTTCGTTGAGCGGCG
>CBDVDL010000221.1:0-3774 GCA_965372735.1 uncultured Alphaproteobacteria bacterium
CCGGCGAGTCCCAAGCGCGCGCCCTAAGTTTTTCTCGGATTCGCCTTCATGACCGTAAGCATCGGCGGTGTCAATGAAGTTATGCCCGGCATCGAGGTAACGGTCTAAAATCCGACGAGAGACAGTTTCGTCGCAGCCCCAGTCCCGATTGCCGAAATTCATCGTCCCCAGACAAATGCGTGATACTTTGAGTCCGGAATGCCCCAGACGAACAAATGCCATACCCATCTCCTGCTTAATTTTCTGTTTGGCAAACGACATAAAGTTACATCACCCGAAGCAAAGAGTCAAGGGCTGGAATCCAAGTCGAGCGTGTTTTGCACTCTTTAGAAGAAATAAGCGGGGCTGGATAATCCAGTCCCGCTCTTCATTAGAGAAATTCTATCCAGTGCTATTTTACCAGCATCATCGGTCGGGTCACTCGTTGCCCATTCGCGTCAAGTCTGACATAGTAAGTGCCGCTCCCTTGAGTTTCCGCGTTCCAGATAACTGACGATTCGCCGGAAGGCAGCCATCCATTTTGAAGTACGGCAACCCGGCGACCGAGGATGTGATAGATGGAAAGTTGGACTTGAGCGGGTTGTGCGAGGGTAAATGTAATGGTCGTGGTGGCGTTGAAAGGATTTGGAAACGAAGAAAGCGCAATTTCTTCTGGAAGCCAATGGGAGGGATTTTCCGGCGCTTCGCTCGCAGGCGGAACCACGAGGCCGATTGCAGCATCGCCCCAATTGTTCACTCCGGAATAGAACATAACATTCTCGTTATCAATAACGGATAGAACAGGTTGATACACGAAGCGATTATCCCATGAACTGGGACCGCCGCGTCCCAAGACGGGATTTTCGGGAGCACGTGTCCAATGGCGCAGGTCTGTGGATGTCGCGATGCCGATAGAAGGGAGACCCGACTGACTTGACATTCCCGTGTAAACCATCACAAAGAGAGTATCATTCCACGGTGCTACTCTGGCATCAATAATATAGTGATCCCATCCCGGACCTGGCGTGGGCGTGTAAACCGGATTCGCTTCGTCCCGCGTCCATGTTTCCCCACGGTCGAGCGAAAAGGCAAGGCCTATTCCGATAATAGCATCATTGTTTGTGTAGGCATTGTACGTCATCCAGAGGGTATCCTGCCATTCAAAAATAGAAGGCAGGTAGATATCCGTATGATCCCATGCTCCGGAAGAGTCCGCTTCGAAAACCGGCCCCGCCGGATCCATGTACCATTGAATTCCGTCGTCGGAAACAGCCCGGCAGACATCAATGAAAGGACCGGCTTCAATCCGCATCCCGAACATCACCCATCCTCCCGAGCCAACGTCCCGCATGATGTGCGGACAATACGGAGCATAAGGCATCCAACCTTCGGGATTCGAGATTGGATTGGAGGGGTATCGAGTCCACGTGTAGCCATCGGGTGAGGTGGCGACTCCAAGAGGAATGGTGAAAAAATCGTGCGTGCCCGTGTAGTACATCGTATAGCCTGTATCATTGGCGACAACACTTCCGGGAATGCACCGAAAATCATCCCATTGCCCTGGATTGCCAGTCGGTAAAACAGGCGCTGTTCCCCATCGAGTCCAGTCTGTCTGCCCGTAAGCTGTCCCGAGCAAAATCAGAATAATAAAGATAATTCCGCAATATCGCATCGCATCTCCCAAAGCTGACTTCAATAGTATTATAGTTTGAACTATCTTTTTAGAGATGTGAATTCCCGTTAAGTTGCGTTTCGTTTAAAACTCATGGCCGAAGTTAACATAGATTCGAGGTTGATCGCCTCCAGCATGTGATGGAAGCAGGTGTCCATAGGTGAAACTGATCGGCCCCAGAAAAGTTGACAGAGCCAGACGCATCCCCGCACCATGTAAGTAGGCTCCGGAATCAGGAAAAGGATCGCTTTTTTGTGAGACAGCACCGACGGTGTATAAAAAAGAGAGATAGGCGTCGGCGAGAAAACGGCTGAGCAGGTCGTAGCGAATTTCGAATAGCGATGAGAGTCTCACATTTCCGGCGATTTCCGCTTCGTGAAGTCCTAAGAGACTCGTGCGTCCTCCGAGGTGATAACTTGCCCAAAGAGGAAGCTTTCGGTCGTTCCACTGATAGTAAGCCGTATTGTGAAAAACTGTTCTCTTGAATAGGGGGAAAGTAATCGCGGACTCAAGGCTCAACCGGGAGAGGGCTCGGTTGTCACTCCATTCAGGTACTGCTATATTGTAGATGCCTGTGAATTTAATTCCCCGCGAAGGGAACGGATAATCGTTTTCGGTGTCGAGCAGGCTGCGAATGCGCACGGTGGTGATTTGTGTTTCCGGTTCGTCGGGCACTCCCCCCGCTTCAATAGCCTCAAACGCAAGTCCGGTGGCCAACTGTCCCCACCGACGTAATTGATGCCCAAACCATATTTCGGCGCTTGACCTTTCGAAGAAATAGAAACCTCTTTTATCATGCTGGGCATTAAAAGAGTAATATTCTTCGCGTCGCCAGCGTGCTGTTAATTCCGTCGTCAATTGGGATTTCAGAATGCGGTCAAAGATTAACTGTCCGCGGATTTCTTCGTCCATCTCAGCGTATTTTCCAAAGAGCGAGAAGCGCGCTCCGACTCCTCCCACATTGTCATTTAGGAATTCAGCGAATCCCCGGCCTTTTCGTTCGCTGGAAAATCCTCCCCCCAGACGCAATTGCGGAGATTCTCGTTCTCTTACCCGCAGTACACCATCGAATCCGTCATGAGCCGGATATACACTGAACAGGACGCTTTCGAAAAGATCCGTTCCGTAGATTTGCGCGACGCCCCGTTCCGCTTTTTGCAGGATAAACGGTTCTCCCGACCGCAAAGGAAATTCGCGCAGAACCGACCACGGACGATTGCGTTTCAAACCCTGCACCCGAAGCGTCAGTAGTCGTCCTTCGTTTATAATTATCGTCAGCGTTCCGGAGTTGTCAAGCGTTATTTTCTGAAGGTGCATAAAGCTGTAGCCTGCTCTGCGATAAAATCCGACCAGACGGCGACAAGCTCGCATCCCTTCACGCTGGTCGAAAGGTGCTCCAATTAGAGGAGTGAAATACCTTTCAAGAGTCGAATCCGTGCGCAGATGACTCCCTTCGATATGCACAGTACGCACCGCGCGGTTCTCTTCAATATACGGCCAAGATGCGACGGGATTCTCCAGACGACCTTGTGCATTTTGCGCGAGGAATTCGAGAGCTTCTTCGAGAGTCAGAGTGCGGAGTTCTTGACGAAGGCTGTCTTCTGAGTCTGAATCCTTCACGTGAATTCCGGCATTCGAGAGGCGTTCGAGCAGGGATGGCATCGCGCGCAGGGTGGCATCATAACCTGCGCGAATCACGCTGTCAATATCAGCAAAATCGGTGGAACGATAACCGGTCAAGGTAGGTATAAGGGTGAAGTCTGCCGATTCACGAAGCTGCTTGTTATCCTCGATGTGCATAATCGACGTTACACGATCCGCTAATTCCCAGGGTTGTTCGGCACGCTCCGTCTGCAAAACCGGAGATGTCACATCGACAGCGATAATGAAATCGCCTCCTTCGTCGCGGGCGGTATTGACCGGAATATTTTCCAGAGTGCCGCCATCGATGAGTTCCAATGTGTCCATCTGGAACGGCACGAAAATCAGCGGCATGGATATGGAAGCTCTCAGCGCTTCGCAAAGATCGCCGCGTCGGAAGACAACACTTTGACCCGTGAAGAGATCCGTGGCGAGCGCTCGAAAAGATATTTGCAAATCATCAAAGGAATTGATAGGTTGAT
>CBDVDL010000222.1:0-3722 GCA_965372735.1 uncultured Alphaproteobacteria bacterium
AAAAGGCGCCAGAGCAGGAGCCGTATTCGGCTGAATTGAACTCTGCGCCTGCGCGCGCGCGATCATTCCCTCTACAAATTCGATAGCTTCTTCGTATCGCTTCAGGTAAACGAGATTTCTGCGGATGCCTTCGACAGCCCGAGCGTTCCAGGCGTTCTCCGCTAAAACTGCTCGCCACGTCGCCAGCGCTCTCTCTGTATCCGCGCGTTCTTCGTAGCGCCGCGCGCGATCGACGAGATTCTTCTCCTTTAAGTCCGCCGCACTTTGATTGGCTCTTTTGGACTCAATGCGAATCGGTATCATTTGCCCGAAAGCAGAAACAGCTATCAAGAATATTGCTAAGAAGATTACATTTCGTTTATTGAACAATGTCACGTCCTCACTGCGTTTGCATCTTTCCCAGAGCATCGAAATACTGCCGAATCAACACTTCATAATCGCGAACGAATTTCGAATCAAGCGCCCGCAGAAGATCCTGACGAAGCTCGTCGCGTCCGGCTTCCGGCGAGATAGGCGGCGGTGTCGCTCGAACCATATCCACGCCGGTCTGCGCGCGCCGCTGCGGTTTGAATTCACGCTCCCGCGCCGAGCGTTGAAAATCCAAAAGACGCGACACGATGCGTTCCTGCCGTTCACGCGTGCGTGCGGTGACATTGCGGTCCCGAAGATCCTGCGCAATCTCACGCATCTCCTTTCCCATTTCACCCAACTTCCCGAGAGTCTGACGCGACGAAGCGGCTTCGGCGGTAAGTTGTTCAGCGGCTTTCCCCAGCGCTTCCTGTTCGCCCGCCAAACGCTGCATCGCTGCCTGCTGACCCATCGACATCGAACTCGGATTGCCCTGCTGCATCAAAGATTCTGTCCCTTGATTAATGCTCATTTGTTGCCCAGCCATCTGCCCCGCTTTGTTGCACATCTGATTCATCCCTGTCGCGGAGTTGCAAGACGAATTGCAATTCGAACAGGAATTACTGACTTCTTTTAAAGACTTGTTCAAAGAAGCCATCGCTTGCCGCTGATGATGAGCGGCCGAGCGCGGATTGCGCTGCTGGGTGGCATTCATAGAGCGCTGCATATCCATAGACGCCTGCCACATGGCCGCGCTGATTTGCGGCGTAACAAACAGCGTGCGCTTCGCCACTTCCGCCAGCGCTTTCGAAACTCGATTGAGTGCCGCGGAAATATCCTGCTGTTCTTCTCCGGCTCCGTCAAGCCGCGGACTGTTGCTCGGCATCGTCTGCGTGTTTTCCCACAGATTCTCTTGCCTTTCGCTTAGGCGCAGAAGCTCATCGCGCGCGGTTTCGAGCGCTTCCTGAATTTCGGCTAATTGCTCCTGAACCATCTTTTTCTTCATATTGCGCATCGAGTTGGCCATTTGCGTGAGCTGCCGACTCATCTTGCGACCGCGTTTCTTACAGCCGGATTTCTGGCATTGAGACATGGCCTCCGCATTCTTCTGCATTTCCTGTGGGATATTCGCCTGCTGCATCTCCTCGTTGAATTGCTCCATGTCTTCCTGAGGCGTCCGAGGAGTTTCCTTCATTAGCTTCTCGAGTTCCTTCGACGCCTTTTCGATATCGCGCATTTCCTTAGCGAGTTTTTCCTGCTCGGCGGCGAGTTTGTCTGCGTCTTCAGGCGGAGCGTTTTCCTGTTTTTCGTTTAGCGCATCCTGACGGTTGGCGAGTTCATCGAGGCGGCGCGTGATTTCATCCATCTTCTGCTCGATCTGAAGCTGTTTCAAAATGTTCAACGTGCGATCCAGCGCATCTTTGAACTGCTCCTGCGTCATGGAGAAATTCTCCATCGCCTTGCGCATTTCGCTTTCGTTCGCCTGCTGCATCGCTTCCTGAAGCTTCTGCATCGCCTCGCGCATCTCAGGCGTAATCACTTCCTGAATGAGTTTCTGCAACTCCTGATATTTCTCCAGCGTCTCCGGAGAGAACAGCGCACGCGTCTGCATCTGCTCAGCCGTTCGTTCAAGTGCCTGAGCGATGTCCTCAAGCATCTGTGTCATGGCTTCCTGCTCTTCGAGCATCTGCTGAATTTCCTGCTTGCGCTCCCACGTCATCTCAGGATTCGATTTGTATTCTTCCAGAGCGCGGTCAACTTCCTCGCTGAGTTCCCGCGACCGATCCAATAAATCCTGCAAGCTGATTTGGCGAGCTTCCTGAGCGCGCTCCTGTGCTTCGAAAATCTCCTGCAAGGATGGAAAACGCAGAACGCGATGGACAGATTCGGCGCGCTTGGGCCCTTTCAAAGCGTCATTATCCCAGACTTCAATGAAGAATTCCACCTGATCCTCGGGCAACATATCCAGCGGCGTCAAATCCCATTTATACTCCGACCGGATTTTCGCTCGATCAACGGATTCATAAGGCAAATCAATTTGCTTGAATTTCGAAAGTGGAATGTCTCCCGTATCCGCCTCAAAAACCGATGTGCGATAGTACCGCAATCTCATGCGCGTCAGTCCGTAATCATCCGTCGCCTCGCTGACCACCGGCACCTGAACACCAGCGGCAACATCCAAATCCCGCGACGGTTCAATGAGGCTGACGACCGGCACTTCATCCGGTCGAACCGTCACCCGGTACAGAATCGGGTCTCGGTCAGATAGACTTTCGTTATCCAAAAGGCGTATGCGATAGTAGCCGCTCTTCAGCACCTTGAATTTGCCGCTCGCGCGCATGCCTTCGACAGCAAGCGGAAGTGTGTCAGCTTTGACGGCGGTTTCATCACCCTGCACGGGCGGCTTGCCTTTAAAAATTTCGAGATAGGCTTTGGTTAGTAATTTCGTCGCGGCAATGCGAAGATGCGCCGTTGTTCCGTAGAGCGCGCTGACATCGCCGATATTCTCTTCTAATTTCTGCTCAGACTTTCCCGTATAGCGCGGGTAAACCAGCCGGACAGAAAGCGCTCGCACCGCAGGCAATTCCCGCACGGAAACCTCATAGCGCTCCGATTTGACACGCCCTTTATGTGCCCAGTAAGTGAAGGAAGCGGTCACGGCGCGATACGTATAACGAAACACGCCTTCTTGCTGCGCTTTCAATGTCACCGGCTCGCTCGCGACCTTGCCGCGTTCGAGTCGTTCCAGTGTGATTTCATCCGGCACATTTCCTGTTGCCGTGACGGTCACAGCCAGCGAATCCCCGCGCAACACTGTGCAAGAGCCGGGCTGAATCCCTAAATGAAAGGGAGGAGGCGATGCGTATTCTTCATCGGGGTTGAGCACGCGCTCTCCGGCCGAAACAAGCGCGCCGCCGAAAAGCGCGAACATCAAAAGCGACAGCGCCGCGCTCGCAAGAAGCGCTCGCCCGAAAAGTCGCACCGGCTTTTTATCGGGCAAATCGCGCGGATTGATGGGTTTCAAATCTTCAGCGACTTCGCGGCCTGCTTCCAAAATCAAATCCACCGAATAGCCTTCACGGTTATCGTCCACTCGCCGCAAAAGCTGCAATGCGTTCAGTACGCGGTCCCGGACAGCAGGCAATCGCTCAGCGAAACGCAGCGCGAGAAGTTCATCGGTCGGAGGCATGAATACACGTTTCACAATCGGCCAGATGAGTCCGTAGCCGATTGCCGTGAGGCTCCCCACTATCCACAACACAAGCAGCACCAGACGTCCTTCTCCCGGCAAGCGGAAGATGGCTTCAAGTACCGTGATAAAAATCGCCAGCGCTAAAATCCCTGCAACAGCGCCAAAGATACCCGCTCGGAGT
>CBDVDL010000223.1:0-3721 GCA_965372735.1 uncultured Alphaproteobacteria bacterium
AATAATCAGCACATTAGCTTGCTGATTTGAATAATCACCTGATTTAGGCATTAACCCAACCACGATGATATTACCATCACTATTTTGTTCCAAACTAGCTATGTATCCTGGATAGAATGAAAATTGGCATATGTCCGTTTTCCAATTTGTCTGATCAATATTGTCCAATGATAGAAGCGTCCAACATTTTTTAGGATTGCGATCCTCTAAATATGAAGAATAAAGCAATACGCAGTCATCATTTGTTTGGATGATGCCGTCATGCACCCTTGTGCTCCGCAGAGTATCAAGCAAGTCTATTGATCGGATTGTCCCCCTGTAAGTCAGATTGAAGATTACCGGAACCCCATAGTTACCGTTGGAAAGATTACCAACAATCACTGTAGAATTTTGGTGACGTCTCTCTCGGACAGCCATGACACTTAATACAGATCCCGCGAGTGAAAGATAATCACTATCGACTTGCTCTCCGTTCTCGTCGAATCTCAGAATCCGATGCACTCCGAAACCAAAGTCAACAGTTACAATTATGCTACCATCATGCAATAAGCATAGTGATGCACGTTGGACGGATTTTCGAGTGCCGAAGAAATCTTTCTGAATACCAGTTACCCACTCCACCTCACCCGTGTTGGAGAACCGAATCAAAGCAGATCCTCGCCCTCTTCTACCGTCGATGGTGTCACAGGCAACTATGATACCACCATCCGGTGTTGCGACAGCGTCAAAAGCTCTAAATTCCTTAAACTGAGGATAGACATGTACCCATTCTGTTTCAGGTTTCGGTGCTAATTCATTGCCGCCATAAGATGTTCTGAACATTACAAGTACAGAGAGGACAAGAGTCGCGACGAGTAAGAAAACTGTCGGAAATGCTGTAGAATGATTTTTTAGCGCGACAATGTTCATCAGATGTCCTTATACGGCACTACCGCCCTAAAACCGCCACTTTCCCCCGCGCGGTTTTCCCATCGTTCGTGTAGCACACGAGGATATAAATTCCGCCCGAAACGAGTTCCCCGTCCGAATTGCGTCCATCCCAGCCGACACCGGGTGTAATCATTTCCCGCCATGTCAGAGAACGCACCAACCGACCGCTAAGCGTGTACACCTTCAGTCCGTCGAAAACACCTCTATCCTGCAGATACATTCGCTGCACTCCCGGCTGGAACGGATTCGGATAAGGTTCAATGTCCCCGGAATGTCCGTCGGTCAAAATATAGGGAGTCTTCAAAAGCGACAGTCCGTCGGGCGTGCCAATCCAAACTTCTCCGGTAGCCGGATTCGAAGTAATCGCGGTTACGTAATTCGAAATTAAATCCGACGGATACAACACATCATCCGCCGTGCGAAAATAATGAATCCAGTTGAAATCACGATCCATCACACTCACACCGTCATCTGTGCCAAACCACTTGTTGTCTTCCGCGTCCACGTGAATCGCAAACACCTGAGTTCCCAGCGGCCCCGGATACAAACACGAAAACTGCAGATAGATAAAATTCTCCGGAAGCCCCGTCGGAGTATAATAGACGCCGTTGATCGTGCCGACCCATAAATACCCCTGAGCATCCAGCGCCCAGCAATTCGTCGTTTCATCAATATCATCGAAGCAGAATGTCGGATCCGCGTAATTATTCGGTATGATAAACGTCCAATTATCTCCGGTAGTATCCGTCGGAGTTCCCCGGTCATCAAAAACATGTGTGCCGCGTCCATCGGATGAAGCGCCGAGCCATTTGCGGTCATAGTCATCAATCAGCAATTCCTCGATTTCCGTCGGGCCAAGCAGATTGGGATTGATGTATGCCATCCACGCATCATCATCCGGCCCGCCCGCGCCAATCCACTCTCGCGAGATGCGCAACAGCGGCATGTTGCGACTGGAAAGCCGATTCGTCAGCCATAAGTTGCCGTCGAAATCCTTTTTAATCGCATCGACCAGACAGAATCCTTCGTTGTTCGGAACCCCCGCCAAACGCGCTCCCGTCGAATCGTTCGCGTTGAAAACGAGAATCGTATCTTCGGTGAACCATCCCAGTCCTTTGCCGTGCGTCCCCACCCATGTCCCACCGAAATCATCGAAAGCAAACGCGCGCACTGCCCCTGTGAAAAACGGAGCGCTCCCCATAGCGGTGTAATCCGTCCAACCCGCCGCGTCAAATGTGGACACGCCGCCGCGCGCGCCCTCCGCTCCGATCCAAAGCTTACCGGTTGGACTGACCGCTAAAGCAGAGATGTCATTTCCGCCGGGACCTTCCGCATGAAGCGGCATGGTCCACTCTTCGTCAATCAGCGCCGTTATGCCCCCACTGCCATCATCACTATTCGCCACACCTGCCCAAAGAATATCATTGATTCCGCTCGCGGAAGCCGCCGCGAGTCGCTGGATGTCTATCGTGAAAGGTTCGCTCGCAAAACGCCAACCGAAACTCGGATCAAACCAGTATGCACGGCTCGATGTCACAGCGTAAATCGTATCGCTGACATTCGCGAAATCCATCACCGGCCCAAAGCTAAGCCGGGAACCGAATCCTCCATCCAACCACCGAACCGCTTCCTCCGGCATCCCAATCCAGATACCGCCGTCCGGCGCGGGGAGCAGTGCGCGAATATCATTATCCGGCAAGCTGTCGTCTTCGGTGATATTTTCCCACGCGCTTGGAGGAACCAGCGTTGCTTGATTCAAATCCGCGCGCGCGAGTCCAAACGGCGTCGCCGCCCAAAGATAACCGTCCGCAATCGCAAGGCGCCGCACTTCCGTTCGCGGAGACAGTTCGCCGAGTTTGCTGTAGCTTTCTTGAACGCGAAATCCATTCACGGTTTCGTAATAAGCCAACCGATAAGCGCCGACGTCCGTCGCGACAAAGACAACATCCTCCCATGAAATAATATCCGTAATCGTAAAAACTTCCCCCTGCAAATCCGGCAGAACCGCCACACGACCGGTGACAGGGTCAAGGCGATTCAAACTGCGGTCGTCGAGACCTGCCCAGATACCGCCTCGGCTGTCCCTCCCGACCGCAACGCACCGATTCCCTGACAACCCTCGCGTATTCGTATAGAGCTCGAAAATACCCGTCGCCGGATTTAAATGTACCAATCCCCCGCTCGTCGCCGCCCACAGCTGCCCATCGATTGTTTCGATATCCCGCACATCCGATGTGGATGTAAACGTCCGCCACTGAAACGGCTGCGCAAACAGTGCCGACGCAAAACAACCCGCCAGCAAAGCAAACGCGACCTTCGTCATTTTAGTCATATTCTTCATGGTATGCCCGTTGTTTTTCTCTGTGACCACTTTCTCCATCCCATGTTTGTTTTTTAATTTCCCCCCGCGTGCGGGGGGAATTAAAGGGGGGTATCCTTATCTCGCCGAAATTCATTTTATTAACACCATCTTCTTCGCCGTCGTGAAATTTTCCACCTGAAGACGATAAAAATAAATCCCCGAAGGCAATTCGCTCGCATCAAACACCACCTGATGAACTCCCGCACCAACATGTCCATTCATCAGCATCACCACTTCGCGCCCAAGAATATCGAACACGCGCAGCGAAACGTTTCCCGCCTTCGGCATTTCATACACAATTTCCGTCACCGGATTAAACGGATTCGGATAATTCTGGTAAAGCACGTACTCGCTCGGCAAGAGGTCTTCTGACGGCTCCGCTGAAAGTTCCGGCCCCGTTTTCACCCGCCAGAAATTCGCATCTCCTCC
>CBDVDL010000224.1:0-3710 GCA_965372735.1 uncultured Alphaproteobacteria bacterium
CCACTCCGCGAGGTTATCCACTTTGTTTTAAGTGGAATATCAGCGGCGAGAATATCGATTCGATGGAAGGCAGAGAATGCGAGCGCATCAATCAGATTCCGGTGCTTATCTATGAGCGGGATCCGACTCCCGCGAATGTTGATGGACTCGTTGCGGCTGTCGAAGCGTTAGGTGTGGAGCTGGAGAGATGGACGGTGCTTCCCGAAGATTTGCCGCGTTTCGAAAGCATTTTTGTATTCTTAGGGATATTCCCAAATGCCGAACCGCTTAGTGCGGAAGATGGGGCGCGATTGGCGGCGTATCTGAATGATGGAGGAGCGCTCTATCTTGAAGGCGGCGATACATGGGCGTTCGACACACCGACACAAGTGCATCCCTATTTTCATATCGAAGGCGTCACCGATGGCAGCGGTAATGCCGGGCCAATTGCGGGTGAGATGGGAACTAATTATGAAGACATGTATTTTTCCTATCAGGGAGAAAATAATTACATTGATCATCTTGCGCCGCAGCAGGGAGCAATAACGCTCCTTCAAAATGATCGCGGCACGAGCCGTTTTCCGGTGTGCATCGCGTATGATAATGGGCATTATCGAACCATCGGTAGTTCGATTGAGTTGGGCAGTCTTGCGGACTCACAGTCTCCTTCAACGCGCATCCATTTGATAGCGAATTTCCTTGAAAGATTCGGCGTGAAATTCGGGCAGGATATCACAGGTCCCGTGATAACCCACACTCCTCTTGAAGGTGCACAGAATCATACCGGGCCCTTTACCATTGAAGCGGAATTGCAGGACGTCAGTGGAATTGGCGGAGCGACTCTTGTCTATCGTGCCAGTATGAGTTCGGAAGAAACACGAAGTATGTTGCAGCAGGGTCAGGTATGGCGCGCTGTCATTCCCGAACAGCGACCAAGAACGAGACTCTCTTATTATATCGAAACGTGGGATCAGATTGTTCCACCGAATCGAACCGTATCGCGTCAGTGGCGCTTTCGAGCCGGAGAGTCGCACGAACATCTCCTATCCGAAAATTTCGATGAGAAGGCTCTGTTGCCGAAAGAATGGAGTGTTGACCGGAATGATGAACGCTCGGTTTTCAGCATTCGCAATTATGGTGAACGCTTAGGTGTGCTTGAAATCGGAGACTCTCCGGATGCGATGATTTGCGTTGCAACCGCTCCTTTCGATGCGTCTCAGTACGGGAACTTGTCGCTTTGTTTTTGGCATTATTTACGCGGGAGTGGGCAAGGCGGCGCGACACAGGCGATTGTCAGGGGAAGCACGGATGGCGGGATGACCTTTCCGCACGTTGTCTGGGAAATGTGGGCGCGCACCACAGGGATTTTGGAAGAAGATTTTGTTTCGGTGCCATTGATGTGGGCAACCGGACAGGCGCAAGTAGCGCTTCAATTTTCCTATCAAGGAGATTTCTATTGGCGACTCGATGATATTGCTGTCACGGAAACCCATTCTCCGGAGAGCTTTTTTATCAGTGGGGTTTGTATCCATTTTGCCGATGGCGCTGTTCATCTTATATGGCCGCGGGTAGCACAAGCTTCACATTATGTCGTTTACGCCGGTAGTGATTTCGAAGACATCGAAACATGGAATCCTGCAGCAACGACAAGCGATACGACTTTTCCAGATAATCCCGCAAACTATTCCCGCCGTTTCTACCGTGTGGAAGCACGCTTTGATTCCGCTTCTCCAAGGCATAAACCTGAACAAACAACCTCCGCACAAATCCGTCCTGAAGACCTTCGCTGGATGCACAAACTCGAACGCGCAAGGTAATCATTTATCACGTTCATTTAAAACCCAGACTTGGAGAGTGCTTGACTTTCTTGAGTATGCGGCGTATATTAAGGGAACTCAAAGCGCGAGGTTATCATGAAAAAAAACATGGTTTTCTTTATAGGTTTGTGGCTTGTTTTCATGGGAGTTGTTCAGGCGTGTCCGCGTCTGCACCAAAAAATAACCGGCAAACCTGTATCGAATGTGGGTCCTATCCGCGAACAGCCGGGTTTGCTGTCGTTGGATGAAGATACGCTGCACAATGTCGATATTTTAGGCTATGAATTGTCGGCGCAGGTGGATATCACGACGCAGTTAATGGATGGTCACAGCACGATTTCGATGGCGGCATTGGACGATTCGGTTCACGAAACCTGGATGAGTTTTCATGGCTATGATGTGGATTCTGTCTATGCGGATGACCGCGATGTCGCTTATATTCGCGGCGGCAATGATAGCCTTACATTTATTTTTAATCCCGCATTGGCTCCCTATGAAACGACGGCGGTTCATGTCATCTACAATGGACATCCGCAGCATGAGGGAGGGTTTAGCCCCTGGGGAGGTTTTTTCTTCCGAAGCCGTGTCGCGTTTTCGATGGGAGATGGTCTTTCCACTGATCCGCCGCCGATGACGGACTATGTTATGCCGTGTTACTTAAATCCGCGTGACCGCGCGACATTCGAAAGCTGGTGGAGAGTCACGACATCGCGCGTCGCTGTTTCCAACGGCGTTCTGATCGATACGGTGAACCACGGCGACGGTACGAAGACATGGCACTACAAGCTTGAGCAACCGGTGCCGACGTATCTGATGAGTGTTGCCATCGGTGAGTATATGACGGTCGTGCAGCAGGAAGAAAATCCACTGATTGAATATCATATTTTCCCGGCGTACGAGACGCGCGCTGAAACACACTTTTCCAATGTGCTGAATTTTATGGAAGGATTCGAAGAGCGTTTCGGGTCGTATCCCTTCGACCGTATGTCGTACGCAATGACGAGTTTCGGAGACATGGAACATGTCACCTGCGTCCATCATCATCAGGCGACGGTTCAGGGGAGTCATACGTATGATTGGCTGCTGGCGCACGAAATGTCGCATATGTGGTGGGGGAATTGGGTGACGCTTGGAGAATGGGAGGATCTCTGGCTCAATGAAGGTTTCGCCACTTATTGCGAAGCGCTTGCGATGGAACACTTGCACGGCCCGGAATCATATATCGACTATGTTCGGAATGATCTGATGAATCCTTATTTATCTTCAGGTGAGACATTTCCCATATATGATCCTCAAAGTTACTGGTCGCGCACGGTCTATGAAAAGGGCGCGTGCGTTATGCACATGCTGAGGCAACTGTTAGGCGATTCGACATTTTTCAGCGCGTGGTCGAATTACGGAGAAGCTCACGCTTACGATGTGGCGGTGACGGCGGATTGGCAGCAGGAACTCGAAGCGGCGTCCAGTCAAGACCTCGATTGGTTTTTCCAGCCGTGGGTGTATGGGTGGGGGTATCCGAGATATTATTACGCCGCGTGGGCAGATCCTGACAGCTCGAATCTTGTGCATATTCGCATTCGACAGAATCAGACGACGAGCGGTTATTTTCGTATGCCTATTGAACTGCTCTTTGAGTATCCGGGAGGATGGGATACGACGGTGACTATCTGGAATGACGCGGTTGTGGAAGAACTCTTTACCGTTTCGATTCCGGACACGTTTCTGTCTATAGATTTCGATCCGAATCATAACATTCTATGTCGCTCCTACTACGAGGATGAAGCGGTTGTCGCGCTTCCTGTCCCAGATGAATTTGATTTTTCAGGAGCGTATCCGAATCCTTTTAACAGTGCCACTACATTTGAATTCAACCTGCCCGGATTCGCGGATGTTCGGCTGCGCATCTTTGATATA
>CBDVDL010000225.1:0-3708 GCA_965372735.1 uncultured Alphaproteobacteria bacterium
ATCCTCCACCATGCGAAGTTCGAGGATACTATAGCTGTCAGGTCCGAGTCCGGTGTCCTGAATTAAATCCACCACATCTTTCAAGCGACAAGCGATGCCATTCAAATAATATTCGCTTCCGCCGTCACGGTATAGTCGCCGTTTGATTTCCACATTGGAATACGGGGTCGGGAGAGCGCCGTCACTGTTGTCGATGACCATACAAACTTCGGCCATTCCGACGGGTTTGCGCGTCGCCGTTCCATTGAAGATAACATTGTCCATGCGTTCGGAACGCAGAACCGATGTTTTCTGTTCGCCTAAAACCCAGCGCACAGCATCGACGATATTTGTCTTGCCGCAGCCGTTAGGGCCGACGACAGCCGTCACACCTTCGCTGAACGTTAGCTTCGTGCCTTTCGGAAAGGATTTGAATCCGGATAGATTGATGGAAACAAGTTGCATATTGTTTTAAGGGTTCTTCTTTGAGGAATGATTGACTATAGAGGTATTGGATACAGTAAACAACCTAAGCGCACTACCGTGCGGCACTACCAAAAGGCAATCGTTAATGGCCGCGGGCAACTCCTCAGGATGTTTTTTCAGATGAGGAGGAGGGCTTTTCAGGTTCCTTCGATTCTTCAGAAGAGGCTTCCGAAGACGGAGGGCTGGGAGATTCGGCCTTCGTTTCCTTCGGTGGCGGAGCGGCGGTTACATCGATTGTCGATTGGATTTCTTGCTTGATGTCATTGGTTGCCCGGCGAAATTCGGTTAGACCTTTTCCGATTCCGCGAGCGAGTTCAGGTAACTTCTTCCCTCCAAAAAGAAGAAGAATCACAATGACAATTAGAACAATTTCAGGAGCGCCGAGATGCATCGTTTGGTTCACCTTTAGTTTGACGATGGTTTTTTTCTATGCGGGAATCATTTTGCGCTTCGCTACAGCTTCGGCAATGGACGTGAAAACACCCGTGCCATCTTTGCGGTTGAAGCTGGCTTCACACGCTCTTTCTGGATGCGGCATCATCCCCAGCACATTGCCCTGCTCATTAATTAGGCCTGCGATAGCGCAAGCTGAGCCATTCGGATTTCCATCCGGAGCGTCCGGCCTTATCGGGCCACGATAGCGAAAAACCACTCGCTTTTCATGTTCGAGCATATCCAGTGTTTCGGCATCCGCTATGTATTGGCCGTCGCTGTGAGCAATCGGCAGACGGATTTCCTGCTCGCTTTTATAGCTGGAGGTAAAAACAGTTGAGCGATTCTCAATGCTTAATAAAACCTCACGACAGACGAATTTCAGGGAGCGGTTTCGCACCAGCGCACCGGGGAGCAATCCGGCTTCGCAAAGAATTTGAAAGCCATTGCAGATTCCTAAGACGATGCCGCCTTCACGGGCAAACGCGGTTACCTCTTTCATAATCGGTGAAAAGCGAGCCAGCGCACCTGCGCGCAGATAATCTCCGTATGAAAATCCACCCGGTAGGACAACCGCGTCGGCGGACTCCAGAGAACCGCTGCGATGGAAGACCTTGCGCACCGTGTAACCCAAAACAGACTCGAGCGCCCAGATGCAATCTTGGTCGCAATTGGAACCGGGAAATGTGATAACTGCAAAGACCAACTACGGCTCCACGCGGAAGGTTTCAATCACAGGATTGGCAAGCATTTTATCTGAAATCTCGAGAGCTTTCTTTTCGGCTTCTTCGCGAGTGGCTGCGTCGATATCTATCTCAATGTATTTGCCGATGCGGACATCATGGACATCTTTGTGGCCGAGTTGCTGAAGATTTTTCAGCACGGTCTGCCCTTGCGGATCCAACACGCCGGGTTTGTGTGTCACGATAATCTTCACGGTCATAAATCACCTCCCGACACCGGCGCTTCGCTTTCCTGTGACCCGGCTTCATTTTCATCGAACTCGATTTCATCGCCATGAGAACTCCGCAGGGCTCCTACGATAAACGCCGCGACAGTCACTAATACCGCAACCGGAAAAATATGACGTGAAGGATTAATCGCGATGAAAACAATCGAACCGATAAGCACCAGCAGCTTCGTCAAATTGTATCCGGGCTCTCGAAGCGTAATTCGCGGCAAACCCGGCAATGGAAAATGACTGATCATCAACAAGCCCAGCAAAATGACAAACCCCGCAAGGACCATATCCGAACGAACGGGTCCCCAAAGGGAAAGATTCATAATAATAAACGACGCCACCAGACACGCTTGAAAAGGCGATGATAACCCCTCATATTCGTGCGAAGCTCCCTTGCCTTTCTTCTGGTTAAACCTCGCCAATCGAATTGCCGTAAAAAGCACCGGAACGAAACTGACGAAAATTCCTAAGACTCCATGCTCCTGAAACGCGAGGAGGTAAATCAGAATTCCGGGAGCCACGCCGAACGAAACGACATCCGCCAGTGAATCGAATTGGAGACCGAAGACGCTTTCGCTGCGCGTGAAACGGGCAATCTTTCCATCGAACGCATCCAAAAGCGCCGCGCAAAAAATCAGCCACGCTGCGAGAGCGCCGTGCCCATCCAAAACCATCACAATTGAGAAGAAACCGCAAAACAGATTTCCTACTGTAAAAAGGTGCGCGATTCGATGTCGCATCATGACATAACCTCGCCTAAAATCGTTTCCCCGGCTCTAACTTTATCTCCGGGTTTGACGTGAATGCGAACTCCCGGCGGCAGCAGTACTTCCAAGCGGGAGCCGAAGTAGATTAAACCAAATCGCTGCCCTGCGATGACGGACTCATCCTTTTGAAGACGACAGGAAATCTTTCGCGCCAGCGCACCGGCAACCTGAATCCACGTAACGTCTCCGAACTCGGTTTCGGCTCGCGTCGTTACGGATGTATTTTCCCGAATGGCTTCATCACTTGCCGCATGATGATAACCACCTTGAGATTCGCGGATTTCTCGAACGATTCCTGACACAGGATTGCGGTTAACATGAACATTCCATACGGACATAAAAACGGCGATGCGTCCGTGTTCAGTGTCTCCGTCAGCTTCGCGGGCTAAAATCACTTTGCCGTCACAGGGAGACAAAACCCATTGTTTCCCTTCCGGGATTTTCCTGTCCGGGTCCCGAAAAAACAGAAAAAGAATCAGGACGAAGAGACTGCATCCGCTCGTAATCCATTGCATAGCTTCAAGCTTGAAAAGCCAAGCCGCTATGCTCATCAGAAGCAGAATTATCAGCGGCGGCAGCAGCAGTCGTATTCCTTCCGGGGCGATTTTCAAGTGTGAAATCCTCAAATTAGGACGTGTTGGCCAGCCGGTTGCAAAGTTCCCGGTACAGCTTTTCCATTCCCTCCGGATCATTCCGCAAACGATCCACATCCAATCGGCGGTTCATTTTCTTGTCCCACAGACGGCAGGTATCTATCGAGATTTCATCTCCGACGCAGATACGATCTTCCAGTTTTCCGAATTCGATTTTGAATCCTACAAGCAGAAATCCGCGCCGTTCAAAATAGGATTTTAGTATCGCGTTGATTTTCGAGGCGAGCCTGCTGATGGTGCGCATCTCTTCAGGTTCGGCATACCCCAGCGCAAGAGCATGATGCTCGTTAATCATCGGATCGTTCAGCTTGTCATTCTTCAGGTAGTATTCCAGAATCGGATAATTCAGTGAACTTCCTTCAGGAAGAGCGAACGTTTTTGCCAGCTTCGCCGTAGCGATATTATGCATCACTACTTCGATAGGAATCAT